>JAJZZT010000494.1 GCA_021797415.1 Bacillota bacterium | reverse complement strand
GAGCTTCGAGCGGCGCGTCTATGTCGGCGACAAGAAAAAGGCGCGAAACAATCTGGAAGCCATCCGGCTGGTTCAGTATTTGCACGAGAATTATTCCATCTCGCATCATGGGTTGTCGCCGGAGGAGCAGGCAACGCTTTCCGCCTATGTCGGATGGGGCGGGTTGCCCAAGGCGTTTCGCGATCCTTCGACGGGAGAGGTGGATGCCGGGTGGGAAGATATTGTGGAGGAGATGGAATCGCTGCTTTCCGACGAAGACCTGAAAGCCGCCAGACGTTCCACACTGGATGCACACTATACTCCGGTCAACGTAATTTCGGCGATGTGGGACGGTGTTGAAGCGGCGGGATTCAAGGGTGGGGCGCTCATGGAGCCGGCTATGGGCACCGGGTTGTTTTTTGCTTTGCAGCCGGAAAACATGAAAGTATCTGCCCAGCGTTTCGGCATCGAGATGGACGCGACGAGCGCGCGGATATCTCAATGGCTATATCCGGAATCCCGCGTAGACGCACAGCCTTTCCAGAACGTGAATGACCTGGAAGGGATGATGGACGTGATCATTGGAAATCCGCCTTTTGGCGATCAGTCCGTTTTTGATCCCGTGCATCCTGAGTGGTCTGACGACGCACCCAGTATTCACAATTACTTTTTCCGGAAAGGGTTGGAGCAACTGCAACCCGGCGGCGTGCAGGCATTCGCGGTTTCGCGGTATTTTCTGGACGCTGGTGACACGGCGTACACCGAGTTTCGGCAAAGGCTCCATCGTGATGCGGAGCTTCTGACCGCCGTGCGCCTGCCGCGTAATGCCTTCATGGCGAATGCCGGCACACAAGTCGTCACCGACGTGATTTTCTTTCGCAAACGCATGGAGCCTTTGCTGATCGACGAGAAAACCGTCTATCCCGACTGGGTCAGCGCCGACGGCATCCTTGGCCAGGACCCGGACACTGGGCGCGGCGTCCCCGGCAATCGCTACTACGAAAAACATCTGGACCATTTGATGGGAATTCCTGCACTGGTCCGCGGAATGTATCGCGAAGATGAACCGGCTATCCTGCCCAACAAAGGCGAGAGTATGGATTTGGGTGACCGGATCCGTTCGGTGATCGTCCCGGAACTCGCTGGCAAAAACCTGGTTTGGCCGGAATCCCGGATGCTGGCGGAGAGCCGGTGGAAGAGCGAGAATCGCCTGTATCCGGTCACGCAGGACATAAAAGACAGGACTCCGTCCGGCTCGTTTTTCATGGTGTATGCGGATCCCGCCGTGGCGCGCGAAGAACGCGACTTCCAGTTCGCCGACGACGAGGACCATGAAGTCGTGCGGGAGCGGTTGGCTGCGGAATTCCCGCCCAGGCTTGCCGTGCGCACATCGGGTTATCGCGGGTTCGCCTTCGCTGAAGAAATGATGGTTCCCGTTTCGGTGAAGAAACCCGCGAAAAACGAAGATGATGCCGCGGTTTCCGATCTCCCGGAAGAAGATGAGGTCCATCCCGCTCCCGCGGAGGGCATAACCTCTGCGGGCGGCACAGGAAACGTGCCTATGAAGCGCGCCTTTTCTGACACGGAAATCCAGCGCGTCACGGGGATGGTTCATATCCGGGATGCGCTACAAGCGTTATTGCGAGCGCAAGTCAACGCTCACATGCTTGACGAAGACGTTGAGGCCCGCCGTTCGGCGTTGAATACGGCATATGACACCTTCACCAAAAAATACGGCTTGTTGAATCGCCCCATCAACCAGCGGATTTTTCGGCAGGATACCTTCTCCGGAGCGCTGCAGGCGTTGGAGAAAAATTACTTGCCGGAGATCAGTGCCGCCGTGTCGCGCAGGACCGGAGAAGACGTGCGGCCGGAATCCGCAGAGAAAGCGACGCTGTTTACGGAGCGCACGCAGTACCCGCACAAGATTCAGGACCGGGCCGAAAACCCGCAGGACGCGCTCCGCCTGTCGCTTTCGCAGTTCGGAATGGTGGACCCCGTGTTCATCCAGTCAGCGCTTCGGGATACTGAATGGACTGGAGATTGGTCCGGGAGCATTCGGGATGCGCTAAAAGAGGATATTTATCTGGACCTGGACGCGGCGATAGGCTCCGAATTCTGGAATAAGCCCATGATTGCCTGGCCGTACCAGGAGAGGGCGCTGGCTTTGAGCGGCGATATTCTGGACAAGTCCGAGCGCGTCCAGGAACTGCTGTCCAAGATGCAGGGCATGGACGTGCTGGTGGGGATAGACGAAGTCTACAGGTTGATGGACGCCTTGGAACGGTTGCGTCCGCAACCGGTGCCGACGAAAGACATCGGCGTGCGTTTCGGCGCGTCCTGGGTGGACAGTGACATCTATGCCCAGTTTGCCAAGGAAGTCATGGGTGCCATGGGTGAACCCACTTTCCATTATGAAAAAGCGTTGGCGAAGTGGGACGTGTCGGCCACGTTCCCGCCTGAACAAACGGTGCGTTGGGGTGTCCAGGACGAGAGATCACCGCACTGGGTTTTGTCGAAAACCTTGAACCGGCAGCCGCTTCTGGTTACGCGAAAAGCTTCGGACGGCTCGACGGTGGTCATGGAAAAGGAAACCGAGATCGCCAAGCAGAAGTCCCAGGAGATACAGAAAGAATGGTCCCGCTGGGTGTACAGCAACGAGGCGGTCGGCGAGCGGCTTGAGAAGGCGTATAACCAGACGTTCAACCGGTTTGCGCCTCCCCAATATGACGGCCGCCACCTGGACCTCGTCGGTTCTTCGGCGGCGATTACCTTGCGCCCACATCAGAAAAACGCCATCTGGCGCGGACTGCAATCCGGCAAAACCTTTTTCGACCATGCGGTCGGCGCCGGCAAGACGTTCGCGGCCGTTGGTCTCGCCATGGAAATGCGGCGGCTGGGTCGCGCTCAAAAGCCGATGGTCGTGGTCCCCAACCATCTGGTGGATCAGTGGCGCGGCGCTTTTCTGGACCTGTATCCTTCGGCGGCGGTGCTGACGGCCATGCCGGTGGATATGGACGGCAAAAACCGCCAGGTTTTCCTGGGCAAGGTGGCTTACGGCGACTGGGACGCGGTGATTATTCCGCACAGCCTGTTTTCGAGAATACCGCCGGATGCGCACTGGTCTTCCGTCGTCATGAAAGAGGAAGTGTCCGGGTTTGAAGACGCCATCCGCACCATGGAAAAACTGGGAGACAACGCTGACAAACGCACGATAAAACAATTGGAACGCAAGGTGGAGCGCATCAAATCCAAAATCGCCAGTGCGCAATCCGACACCGGCAAGAAGGATGCCGGACTGACCATGGGCGACATTGGCGTGGACTTCCTTTTTGTGGACGAGGTCCAGGAGTTCAAGAATCTCCCGTATATTACGGAGATGAAAAACGTGGCGGGGTTGGGCAACCCGGAAGGTTCGGCCAAGGCGCAGGATTTGTACATCAAGTCCAGAAGCATCCAGAAAATGCGGGAGGACAACGGCGGGGTCGTTTACCTTTCGGGCACGCCGCTGTCGAACACCATGGCGGAGTTGTATACCTGGATTCGGCATTTCGCTTACGAAGAGATGGATCGTATGGGCATCTTGCATTTCGATGCCTGGCAGAATGCTTTTGCGGACGTTTCGCGGGATTATGCGTTCACCATGACCGGACAGTACAAGGAGAAGGCCTATCTTTCGGTGTTCGACAACCTGCCGGAGTTGCGTGCGCTCACCCAGCAATTCATGGACACCATCAGCATAGCGGACGTGCGCCGGATGCTGGCCGACGAAGGGATGCCGGATATGCCCATTCCGCCCATCGCCGGAGGCAAACCCAATGTGGTTGTTTGCCAGCCTACGCGGGATCAGCAGGTTTACATCGGCGTCGAGGTGGGCGAGAACGAGGACGGCACGCCGAAATTCAATGAAGGGTCCATTCTGGATCGTCTGGACAACCTGCCCAAGCGGCCCGAGAAAGGAGAGGACAACATTCTTTCCTTGTCCGGAGAGATGAGCAAGGTGGGGTTGGACTTGCGCGCCGTCACGGGGAAAGATAATGGTGATGAGGATGCAAACAACGGGATGAAACTGTTGCGCTGCGCGGACGACATCGCGAAGTTGTACACGCAATGGGCGGAGGATCGCGGCACCCAACTGGTGTTCCTGGATTTCTCGACGCCGGTTTCCAGCCGGAAAGGCACCGCGCGCAAGCCTTCGGCGACCGAGCAGGGCATTCTGGACGCCCTGGACGCGGCACGCCGGTACGAGCAGGAACTGGAAGATTTTGGGGAGGCCGACGACGCTTTGCAGCAAAAAGCGGAGCGCGCTCAGGCGCTTTTGGAAAACATCTCGCCGCAGGAACTGGAAGACGTGGAGAACAAATACCTCGGAGGCGAAGATCGCTGGTCCGCTTATGAGGCGTTGCGACGCATGCTGGTGGAGAAGGGTATCCCCGCTGAGGAAATTGCGTTCATCCACGAGTACGAAAAACCGCAAGAGAAGGCGGAACTTTTCGGTATGATGCGCTCCGGGAAATTGCGGGTGCTGATGGGGTCGTCCTCCAAGATGGGGGCCGGCATGAACGTGCAGGACCGTTTGGTGGGCCTGCATCACCTGGATGCGCCTTACCGGCCTCTGGACATCGAACAGCGCAACGGGCGCGGTTTGCGGCAGGGGAACAAGCTGCTGGAGAAGTACGGGCCGGAGAAATTCCAGTTGTCGGTGAATTACTATGTAACCGAAGGCGCGGGAGACGCTGGCCGTTGGCAAATTCTGGAGTTCAAGAAGAAGTTCATTGACCAGTATGCCCAGAGGAACAACGGCGTTCGGAGAATCGAGGATCCCTCCGCCCAGGCGCTGGACCCCGCGCGCATCAAGGCGGAATCCTCCGGCAGCGATATTCTGATGGACAAAACGGTGCTTTCGGACCTTTCCAAGAAATTGCACACCGCAGAAAGCGCCTGGCATAACAGCTTGCGGGAGTTGCGACGGTTTATACAGCGCGGCGATTCGGAGATAAAAGCCCTGTCCGGAAGAATGCCTTTCGTGAAAGAGGCCGCGCAACTGTCACAAGATTGGCTGAAAGCGTCCGAGGCGCGACACGCGGCGTTGGAGGAGGAGCGGAGCGCCGCGAAGGCGGCACGCAAAGCGGAGCGTGAAGCGAAAAAAGCGGCAGTCAAGGAGGCCAAAGAAGCCAAGGAGAACCCTGTGTCAGGCGCGAACTCCGTGCAGGGCGCTAACCCCGCTGGGGTTGCCGAAGATGTGACGTTGACGGGGACACAGGATGAAGCCTTGGCCGAAGATGCCATGCCGCAGTCGGACACGCGCGGCCCGCTCAACTATCGGGTAGCAACGGAGATGGGCGATGACGGCTTGCCTGTTTTGGTAGATCGGCAGAATTGCCGCGTGTCTGACATGGGCGCGGAGTTTCTGAAAATCACCGCTGACTTGCTGAAAAAGTCTTTGCGGGCTATGCAGTTAGACCGCGATCTCACACGCGCCGAAGCCACCATGGGCATGATTGATGTTCCATTGCTGAAAATTGATGTTGCCGGCAAGGAGTTGACTCTGGTCGTTGAGGACGTGAAATGGTCACGGGCATACGGTCAGCGCATTCCGGAATCGGACGATGATGCCGACGTTACCGTCTGCTGGCTGGGGCCGGACAACAAACCGGTATCCCGTTTCAGGTTTATTGAAACGGTACGTTTTTTGTACACGCTGGACGGCAAGGAGGGGCGTTCTTTGCTTCGTGAGAAAGGGACGGGCATGGGAAGCCGCATCCTGAACGCTGTGAAGATGATCGCCGAAACTCCGCATGATTTTCAGCGGGCGCTGAAAAGAGAAACGGAAAGTCGCGCGGCTTACCAGAAAGAATATGACCGGTTGACCTTGAAGGACGATGGCGTGCGCGTCGAGGATTTCTCTCAACAAAACCGGTTAACGCTCGTGGACGCCATGAGCTATTGCATGGACACGGCGTTGAAAGGCGGGCTGCGGAAATCCGCGGCGATAGACGACAAGCTGCGGACCTTGCAGGAGAACCATGACGCCGCGCGCCAGCGTCTTGCCGAAGCTGCCAGCAA
>JAJZZT010000298.1 GCA_021797415.1 Bacillota bacterium | reverse complement strand
ACGGCGAGAGCCCGGTTTTATTTTCAATCTCGGTCACGGGGTGCCGCGCCATGCGGAGGTGGAGACGCTGGAACGCCTGACCCGCTTTGTCCACGAGCACAGCGCCGAACGAGTCGACATTTCCCTGGAAGGGCCTGTTCAAACAGGGGACGGGTAAGCAGCGCTGTTCTGTCCCCGAAAGAGGTGATCCGATGATGGCTCCGACACCGCATGTCCTGCTGATGGCGTACGGCACCCCGGCCCGTCTGGATGAGGTGGAGGCGTACTACACGCATATCCGGCACGGCAGGTCTCCCGCTCCGGAGCAGTTGGCCCACTTGCTCGCGCGGTACGAGGCAATCGGCGGACTGTCCCCGCTGCGGGAGATCACCCGCGCCCAGGCGGACGCCCTGGAAGCGGAACTGCGTCGGCGCCGGTTGCTTCAGGGCGATGGGCGGGTGCATGTCGGCTTCAAGCACACGCAGCCGTTTGTCGCCGACACGGTTCGGGCGATGGCGCAAGCCGGGATCACGCGCGCCGTGAGCGCCGTGCTGGCGCCGCATTACTCTGCCATGAGCGTCGGAATGTACATCCGCGAAGCGTCCGAGGCAGGTTTTGCGCACGGCGTTTCTTTCGCGCACGTGCGTCAGTGGCATATGCAGCCCGCGTACCTGGATGCGCTGCGCGCGCGGCTTGCGGCGGGTCTTGCGGCGCTGTCCATTGCGCAGCGGGAGCGTGTGCGAATCATTTTTTCCGCGCACAGCCTGCCCGAGCGGATCGTGGCGCAGGGAGATCCGTATCCTGAACAGTTGCTGGAAACCGTGCGCGCGCTTGTCGTAAACATGGGACCGGTCGACTGGGTGTTCAACTGGCAGAGTGCGGGCAGGACGGAGGAGCTATGGCTCGGCCCGGATATTCTCGAAGGTCTCCGCCAGGCGGCGAGTGACGGTTGCAGCGCCGTTTTGTCTTGTCCGATCGGCTTTGTCGCCGATCACCTGGAGGTACTTTACGATCTGGATATCGAGGCGAGTGCGGAGGCGCGGCGACTGGGCCTGCACTTTGCGCGGACCGCGTCCTTAAATGCGGACGGCGGCCTGGCAAATGCGCTGGCGGATGCGATCGAGGAGGCGTGGGAAGCCACTTTCCGTTGATGTGCTGGGGAATTTCATCACGAGGTGGGGGTTGGAGAATTATGGAGCGGAATTCCCATATTGCAGTGCTGGGCGGCGGCATCGCCGGACTTGCGGCGGCGTATACCGTCAGCAAGCTGGCGCGGGAAAGCGGAGTGGACATTCGCGTCTCGCTGTATGAAAAGTCTGGGCGGATCGGCGGGAAGTTGTACACGGAACGCGATAATGGCCTGCTCCTCGAACTCGGGGCTGATTCGATGCTGGCGCGCAAACGCGCGGCGACTGAACTGTGTGAAGAACTCGGGTTGGGCGACGATCTGGTCGGCACCGGTCCGGACGCGCGGCGCACGTACATCGTCGGGGACGGTGTTTTGCATCCGTTTCCAGCCGGCACATATATGGGGATTCCGGTTACAGAGAGTGCGATCGAGTCGTGCGAACTGCTCTCCGCCGCGGGCAAGCGACGGGCGCTGCAGGATTTCACGCTTCCCGACGGGTCACCGCAGGACGGTTCGGATGAGTCGCTTGGGCGGGCGCTGCGCAGACGGCTCGGCGATGAGATGGTGGATCGCATCGCCGAGGCGGTGCTGTCCGGCATATACGGCGGAGCGCTGGATGAGATGAGTCTGCTCTCCACCTTTCCGGAATTCCGCCGGGCCGAGCGCGAACACGGCAGTGTGCTGCGCGGTTTTGCGGAATTGCTGGCGCGCGCCCGCAGCCACGCTCGCGGACCGGCCGGGAAACCGGGCGCGGGGAGCGTCTTTGTCACGCTGAAAAGCGGCCTGGACAGTCTGGTCCTGCGTCTGGCGCAGCGTCTGCAGGACGCGGCGGTCACGGTGGCGTTCGACACCGAGGCAACCGGTTTGCGCCGGCGCGCCGACGGCCGCTATGAGTTGTCCTTGCGGTGCAACGGTAGTTTCCAGGATGTCGTCTGTGACGGTGTGATCGTGGCGGCGCCCGCCTTTGCGGCGGCCAAGATCCTGCGCGACAGTCCGGACGTTGCGGCTGTGCTCGCCGGCATCCCCTACACATCGGTGACCTCCCTGTCTTTTGTCTGCCAAGAGGCGGAGATCGCGCATAAGATAGACGGTTCGGGGTTTGTGGTGCCACGGGCGGAGGGAATGGCGATCACGGCGTGCACATGGGTGTCCGCCAAATGGCCGCACGCAAGTTCTGATGGGGAAGTGATCCTGCGCTGTTTTCTCGGCCGGGCGGACGGCGGAGAAGAGATGCTTGCCAGCAGCGATGACGAGTTGGCCGAGACGGCCGCGCGCGACATGCGCGCTCTGATCGGTTACACGGGGCCGCCCGCTCCCCGTCGCATGGCGCGCTGGAAGCAGGCCATGCCGCAGTACGGAGTGGGGCACCCTGCGAACATGGACGCGCTGGACGCGCTCCTGGCGTCCGAACTTCCGGCGGTCCGCGTGGCGGGCGCCGCATATCGCGGCGTCGGCATTTCGGATGTCATCATCGGCGCGCAAAACGCTGCGCGCGAGGTGTTCGCAGGTGTTGCGTCAAACCTGTAGAGCGCCTGCCCGGCGCAGCAGAGCGCTCTATCGGAAATGTCCTGCAGTCTGCCGGCGGTCGTTCCGCGTCCGGCATCAAGGTCAGGACGCGAAGGTCAGGCTGCCGTATGACGCCAGGACGGGCTGTCGGCGCACCCAACTGCCGGCGGGTGTTTGCGCAGGGTTGTAAAAGACCAGCGCCGCAGGCAAAATATCCGTGCCAGACAATACCTGCGACGCGATGGCCATATCGCTTGCGGATGGCTGGACTCTGTAGATCCAGCCGTTGGCGACACTGGTGAATTGGGCGATTCCGTTTATCCTCTGGAAAATCACACTCTGTACCGATTGGCCATATCCCGCACGCAGACGGTTCATGACGACGGCGCCAACCGCAAGCTTTGCGCCGACAGGCTGCCCCTGCGCCTCCGCCGCGATGATCCGCTCCATCCACAGGAGATTGTTGCTTGAAACCGCAGGGTTGCCGCCTGACGCCGCCTGGCCGGGGAGCGCGCCGCCTGACGCCGCCTGGCCGGGGAGTGCGCCGCCTGACGCCGCCTGGCCGGGGAGTGCGAGCACCTGACCGATCAGAAGGTCGTTCGGATTGACGCCCGGATTGGCCTGTTCGATGGAAGCCAACGAAAAATTGAATCTCTGGGAGAGCAGCCACAGTGTATCGCCGGATTGTACGGTGTAGGTTCCTGTCGCCGCATAGGCGGACCCGCAGGACAGAATCGCTGTGAGGACTGTTGCAAGGGCGATCGCCCCAAATTTCGCGTTCCTTCGCATAAATTCCCCTCCTGTTGACCGCTTGCGCGGCAAATCTGTTTTTTCACCTTAACACGGCCCGTCGAAGACTGGCCAGATGTAAATGATGGAGCCGTTGCCTGTCGAAAGATTTGCGCAGCCATGCGTCCTGGATCGACAGGATTTCCGGGACAACCCTGCTATGCTTGCCGCACCGACTGGAATGCGCTGCGGATGCGCGATGGTGAGGCGAGAGTCAGTGGGAGTTCTGCGCGTGCGGGAAGTGTGGTCGCCGCTCAAATGGATCGGCGTGCGTTTTTTCGTGGATGAGGAAGGGAACTGGGCAATTCGCGTGGGGGACGGACCGCGCCGCAGGTGGCGATGACTCCGCCGGCGCCGGGGAGTTCTGGCCTCTTTTTGAACAACCTCTAAAGAAGTGCACAAATAAAGAAGCCGGCCACACACCACGGCGTCACCTGGAGTGGACGAGGTGCAGCGGTGTGTGGTAGATGGAATAAGCCTGGGAGCGTGTGATGAAGCCTGTCTGCACCATGCCCTGCAGCACTTCCCACTGGCGCTGCTTGGCCAGCTTGTAGTTCGCCAGGGGATCATACAATGAGGGCGCCTGCGGCAATCCCGCCAGCACGGCGCATTGCGCGTTGGTCAGTCGCTGTGAGGGAACGCCGAAATAGATGCGCGCCGCACTTCCGACTCCGTATGCGCCCTGGCCGAGGTACACCTCGTTGAGATAGAGCGCAAGAATCGTGTTCTTGTGGATGTACTGGCTGATCATGATGGCATAGACAACCTGTTTCAATTTGCGCGAGATCGTCTTCGCGTCGGTGAGAAAGATATCTTTCACCAACTGTTCTGTGATCGTGCTTCCTCCCTGTACGGGCCGGCCGTGCAACAGATCGACGAGAAACGCCCGTGCAATGCCTTCAAAGTCGATGCCTTCGTTATGATAGAATTGCCGGTCTTCCGTTGCGATGAGCGCGCGCTGTAAAAAACGCGGAATATCGGGCAGCGGCGTGTAACCGCCATGAGCGGCGGCAATCTGATGCACCCGAGCCTGCAACTGCTGCGGCATGTTCGCTCGCCAGATTGCATGGACATAGAGCGCGCCTCCCGCGCCGAGCAGCAACAGGATTACAAGTGCGCCGAGCAACACCCTGCGCAAGTCAGCCCCTCCTGTTGTTGCACCTTGCGCGTCACTTCCCGGATTTGGCCTGTTCCAGACGCGAACGCATCTCCTTGACGACCAGTTCGTCAAGGCGGCTGGACATTGCCAACAATCCGGGGTCGCTCAAGGTGCCGATCTTCTTGTAGCGTTCCTCCATTGTGTGCCGGAGTGACTCCATTCGGGCGCACCGTGCAGACGAGCCGTCCGATCCTCCGTCCATTTGGGAGTTTCTTTTGGTAATCAGGGGTAACACGCTCCAGGTGGTCAATCAAGTCATAAGCGCATGGTAGCACTTACTGGTCGGTTTGTCATGTGGTTTTCCATGATTATCCTCAGGCGCGGGCCAGCACCTGCCGGATCGCGGACAGGGCGATATCCAGTTCCTCCTGTTCGATGACAAGCGGCGGCGCGAGCCGGATCACTCGCTCGTGCGTCTCCTTGCAAAGGATGCCGGCCTGTTTGAGCTGTTCGCAGAAAGGGCGCGCCGGACGATCGAGTTCCAGGCCGATCCAGAGGCCACGCCCGCGCACATCGCGCGCATGCGCGATGTGCATGGCGCGCAGTTCGGCAAGGAAATATTCACCGAGCGCGCGGGAGCGATCGGGAAGCTTCTCTTCGACCGTCACGTCCAGCGCGGCGATCGCGCAGGCGGCCGCCAGCGGATTGCCGCCGAAAGTCGAGCCGTGCGAGCCGGGCTCGAACAGGCCGAGGATGTCCTTGTCGGCGGCGACGGCGGAGATGGGCATCACGCCGCCGCCCAAGGCCTTGCCGAGAATATAAACGTCGGGCACCACGTCTTCCCATTCACAGGCGAACATCTTGCCCGCGCGGCCGAAGCCGGACTGGATTTCGTCGGCGACAAAGAGCACGCCGTGTTCACGGCACAGGTCGCGCGCCGCGCGGAGATAGCCGGGGGGAGGAAGGATGACGCCCGCCTCGCCCTGGATCGGTTCGATGAAAAAAGCGGCGGTGCGGTCATTTATGGCGGCGCGCAGCGCATCGAGATCGCCGAACGGAACGGCCGCGAAACCGGGTGCGAGCGGACCGAAGCCATCCCGGTACTCGGTGTTGGTCGACATGGAGATTGCAGCGAGCGTGCGGCCGTGAAAATTGTTGTGGCAGACGACGATCTCCGCTTTGTCGGCCGGTATGCCCCTGACGTGATAAGCGTGCCGGCGCACCGCCTTGATCGCCGTTTCCACTGCCTCGGCGCCGGAGTTCATCGGCAGCGCCATGTCTTTTTTCGTGATGTCCGTGAGCTTTCTGTAGAACATTCCGAGCTTGTCGTTGTAAAACGCGCGCGAAGTCAGCGTCACACGGTCCGCCTGGTCCTTCAGGGCCTGGATGATGCGCGGATGCCTGTGTCCCTGGTTGACGGCGGAGTAGGCGCTCAGCATGTCCATGTATCTGCGCCCCTCCGGATCGTATACCCAGATCCGTTCCGCCTTGCTGATCACGATCGGAAGTGGCCGATAGTTGTGTGCGCCAAATTGTTCTTCCAGGGCAATGACTTCGCGTGTGTCCAAGC
>JAJZZT010000362.1 GCA_021797415.1 Bacillota bacterium | reverse complement strand
TCTCCTCATCGAGACGGACGCCCCGTGGCTGACGCCTGAACCGCACCGTGGAAAGCGCAATGAACCCGCGCATGTCCGCCTGGTGGCCGAGCGGATCGCCGAGGTGAGGGGTGCGCCGCTGCGCGATATTGCCGCCCAGACCTACCGCAACGCGGACAACCTTTTTAAAAGCGCGAGCCTGCGCCCTGCGCCGCAGAGTTCTCGACCCTTTGCGGACAAGCCTTTTAAGCGGGTGGCGGACCATGCGACAGATTGAGGAGATCATTGTGGTCGAAGGCGAGCACGATCGCGCGCGGGTACTCGGCGCGGTGCGGGCGGATGTCGTCGTCACGGGCGGGGCGCGCATATCGCGTGCGACGTTCGCCTTGCTGGAACGCGCGCAAAAAACGCGCGGCATCATCATCCTGACGGATCCCGACCATGCGGGAGAACAGATCAGGCGTGTGCTCGCAAAGCGGTTTCCGGATTGTAGGCACGCATTTCTCGCACGGACGGCGGCGCAGGGTGACGGGGACGTGGGCGTCGAGCACGCCGCGCCCGCCGATATCGCGTCAGCGCTTGCGCGGGTGCGGACGATGGCCGAGCGGCCGCGGGAGGAGTTCACGTACGTGGACTTGCTGCGGCACCGTTTGACCGGAGAGCGCGGGGCTGCCTTGCGGCGGGCGGAGTTGGGGGCGCGGCTCGGCATCGGGTATGCGAACGCGGGCGAATTTCTTCGCCGACTGAACGCGCTTCGCGTCACGCGCGAAGAATTTGCGTCCGGACTTCGTGCGGCGGGTGTCGGAGAGTGAGGCGGCGACTGTACGAGCCGTCCGTCATCCGGGCGTTGCTTGCCGAGCACGGCGTGCGGGCGAAAAAGTCGTACGGTCAGAACTTTCTTGTCGATGAATCCGTACTCGCTGCGATCGTTCAGGCTGCGGTTGGGGATGACATCCATTCCTGCAGTGCGGTGGTCGAAGTGGGGCCGGGAATCGGCACGCTCACACAAGCACTGGCGGAGGAAGGTTTTTCCAGAGTTGTCGCGGTTGAGAAAGACCGCCGCCTGTTGCCGCTGCTGCAACGGTCGCTTGCGGACTATCCCGCTGTCCGCCTGGTTCAAGCGGACGCCCTGGCGGTTGACTGGACGGCGCTCCTGACTCCGGAGGAGGGGTCGGGAACGGTGCGCGTCGCGGCAAACCTGCCATACTATATCACGACCCCCCTGATCATGTCTCTGCTCGAATCGCCGCAGGCGTTTGACCGCCTGGTGGTGATGGTGCAAAAGGAGGTCGCCGATCGCATGGCGGCCGTGCCGGGGGGGAAGGACTATGGCGTCCTGACGCTCACTGTGCAATACTACAGCAAGGTGGAGATCATTCGTACAGTTGGTGCGGACTGCTTCATGCCGCGGCCGGAAGTGGATTCGGCGGTGGTGCTGATGCAAACAAGGCGGCCCGACTACGCGGTTGACGACGGCGGCCTGTTCTTTCGCGTGGTGCGGGCGGCTTTTGGACAGCGTCGCAAGACGCTCGCAAACGCTTTGGCGGCGGGGTTTCCGGCGCTGGGGAAAGACGGGGTGCAGCGGTGGCTTGGGCGCGCCGGCGTGGATGGCGAGCGCCGGGGAGAGACGTTGTCGGCGGAAGAATTTGCAGAACTTTCAAAGCGGCTGTAACAGAGCCTGTTCAAAATAGACCCCCATGGCGCCGGCGCGCCGCCATCGGCAGGATGAAAATTTGCTGGGTCGGCGCCATCCCATTTGCTCGTCGCGAGTTTAGCGATAGCGGTGTCCGAGCAGGAGCAAAGGGAATGGCGACGGCTGGCAGAAGACATTTTCAAGATAGGGGCAGGTAAGATTCGCGCAGGGCAAATGGGAAATGGGATCAACCGAGTGTGCAGTGAATGTTATCCCATGTCCCCTTGGAAGCAGCCAGAAATGCGGACCGAGCGTACGTTTTGGGGTACGTGAGGGGGCATTTCTGGCGATGACGCAGCCATGCGCCAAAGAGTTCTGTCCCCTTTTTGAACAACCTCTAAACAGTCTGCGCCCCGCGCTGTTTTGTTTGCCACACGCTTGGCAGAGAGAAAAGAGCGACACGATTCGCGGGATGGTGACACAACATGATGCTTGTCAGCCCGACCAAGGGTCCGATGTCCATGGAGCAGGTGGCCGAGGATATCTGCAGGTTCCGCGAGGAGATGCCGGATTCCGCTTACAAGTTGATTGTGGGAGCGGATTCGCAGCCTCAGTCCGCGCGTTATGCCACGCTGTTCGTGACGGCCATCATCGTCCATCGCGTCGGCAAGGGAGCCCGCTTTTATTTTCTCAAGAGGCCCTACCGAAAACCGCTGGCATTCCGGCAGCGGATCTTCAGCGAGGCCGCCATGGCGCTGGAGGTTGTACAGGCTCTGGAGGAGGCGCTGCGCGACGCCGGACTGAAAGTGCCGATCGAAATCCACCTCGATATCGGCGAGGGCGGCGAAACCAAAACGCTCATCAAGGATATCGTGGGTTGGATGATGCAAAGCGGGTATGAAACGAAGATCAAGCCGGATTCATTTGGCGCCAGCAAAGTGGCGGACCGTTTCACCAAGTCCTGACCGTCCGGCTGCGAGGAACGCCCGCGGCTTCTGTGTCATAGGATGGGGTGCCCATGGGCAAATCGTTCTGTTGACAGGAGGCGTCGGTATGTGGAAGGTCGGAGACCTTGTCTTGCGCAAGTCGTACGACCGGGACATCTGCTTTGTCGTCGTCGGCGTGTATCCTGACAGCAAGACTGTGCTCATCAAAGGACTCGATGTGCGTCTCATCGCGGACGCGCCGTTTGACGACCTGACGCGGGTCTCGGATGCGGATTGGAAGTCGTATCAGTTGGCGCAGGCCAAGGTCGAGCAGGACGCGATCCGCCTTGTGCAGTTGAGGCGCCAGGTGGAACGCGACAAACTGGGCTACCGTTCCGAGCAGAATCATCATCCGCACGATTTTTTTGAACGTCCCGGCCGCGTGCTGCATCTTGACGGAGACGGCACCTATCTGGAAAAGTGCCTGACCGTCTATCGTCAACTCGGGATCCGCGCGGTCGGGTACAATATACACGAGTCGCAGATGCCTGTGCGCATGCGTGAACTGCTCTCCGAATACGAGCCGGACATCCTGGTCATCACCGGGCACGACGGACTGCTGCGCAAGCGCGCGGACGACGTCCTGGAACTCGCGAGCTACCGCAATTCCAACAATTTCGCGCGAGCTGTGCGGGAAGCGCGCAAGTACGAGCGCAGCCTGGATGAATTGATTATTTTTGCAGGGGCGTGCCAATCCCACTATGAGGCGTTGCTCGATGCAGGAGCCAATTTTGCCAGTTCTCCGCAACGCATTCTCATTCATGCGCTCGATCCCGTCTTTATTGCCGAAAAAATCGCATACACACCCATAGCGAAAACACTCGATATCTACCAGGTCGTGCGTTCGACCATCACGGGAACGGACGGCCTGGGCGGATTTGAATCGAGGGGGAAGTACAGGATCGGTCTTCCGCGTTCGCGCTATTAGACGTACGCTCGGTCCGTATTTCTGGCTGCTTCCAAGGGGACATGGGATAAAGTCCACTTCACACTCGGTTGATCCCATGTCCCGTTGCACTGCATGGGTCTTACCAGCCCCCTTTTTGAACTGGAATGAGGGGCCGTTCAAAAAGGGGGCAGAACTCCCCGTTGTGCTACAGAACAGACAAAAATGCCACATTGACAATGTGAAAGATACATTGCTATAATATACCCCCTGTTTGACACGTCCATCGCGTTGTGGTACACTTTGGACGTGAAAAGAGGTGGAGTGTGTGACGGCAAAGAACGCATTGCACGACATCAAACGGAACCTGGAAAGTTTGATCGGCGAGAAGATCGTTCTTCGAGCCAACGGCGGTCGCCGTAAGACCGTTGAGCGCACGGGCGTCTTGGAAGAGACATATCCATCGGTATTTGTTGTGAAGTTGGATCAGGCTGAAAATTCATTTAAGCGGGTGTCGTATAGTTACGCGGATATCCTGACGGAGACGGTGGAGTTGGTTGTCTGCCGCGATGACGAGATGTTCCGGGTGGGAGTTGCCAGCCCCTGAGCGATTCGTCGCGAGTTTTGCGACAGGGGTCTGCAGGTTTGCTGGGTTGTTGTCATGCCCTTTGCTCGTCGCGAGTTTAGCGAAGTGGTGTCTGAGCAGGGGCAAAGGGAGTGACAACGACAGATAGAAGACAACTGCCGGGATAATTTCAAGACAGTCATACAGAAGGGCGTCCGGAGAGATCCGGGCGCCTTTTGCATATTTGAAAACGGATTTTCGTTCCTTTGCGGGCAACCTCTGCGGTCCGGGATAGACATCATCTGTTGGGGAAATATACGGGATGGACGCAATTTCTCGAAAGGGGTTGTTCACGTGGCGCGACGACGCGGAGTGATGTCCGAGCAGTTCAAGTACGAACTCGCCAAGGAACTCGGCTTCTTTCCAACGCTGCAACGCGATGGCTGGGGTGGAATCACGACACGCGATGCGGGGAACATGGTGAAACGCGCGATCGAGATCGCCGAGGCGTCGCTGGTGCAGCGCGAACGCCCGTAACACGTTTGGGAAAGGGCGACCCAAAAGGCGGCTGAAGCAACATGGGCCGCCTTTTGTCTCGGGCTTGGCCATAAGCAGGATATTCATAGCGGGGGGCGAGTGATGAAAAGCGGCCCTGGAGCGCTCGTCATTATTGGCGGAGCGGAAGACAAGACGGGAGAAATGAAGATACTGCGGGAGTTCGTCCAACTGGCGGGCGGTGAGAAGGCCAGAATCGTCGTCGTCACGGTGGCGACCGAAACGCCGCTTGAAGTCGGTGCGGAGTATATCGATGTGTTTGAACGCATCGGAGTGACAGACGTACGGACGTTTGACGTGTCGACTCGTTCGGCGGCCAATCGGAGCAGCGCGTGCAAGGCGGTGGAGGAGGCCTCCGGTGTCTTTTTCACGGGCGGCGAGCAGATTCGCATCACGGAGTTGCTCGGTGGCACGCAGATGGACGCCGCCTTGCATACGGCGCATGAACGGGGGCTCACGCTGGCAGGCACGAGTGCGGGAGCGTCGATGATGAGCAGCACCATGATCGTGAAGGGGGCGGCGGAAACCAATCCGCGACTGGGGATTGTGCAAATGGCTCCCGGCATGGAGTTCATCGACGGCGTGGTGATTGACCAACACTTTGCCCAGAGGGGGCGATTGGGGCGGTTGTTGAGCGCGGTTGCCCAGTATCCGCATCATCTTGGTCTTGGCATTGATGAGGACACCGCCGTGATTGTGCGGGACAACGAGTTTGCAGTGATCGGTCGCGGAGCGGTCTCCGTGGTGGATGCAGGCGCGCTGTCGTACTCGAATCTGGCAGAGTTGCGCCACAATGACGCCATGGTGTTGTGCGGTGTCAAACTGCATATTCTGCCTGCCCAATACCGCTTTGATTTGCGCGCGCGCGCGCAGATCACAGGAAAACAGACAGGGAGTGGACAAGAGTGAAGATCGTTCGGATGCGGACGATTGAGGGTCCGAATATCTACATCCGCAAGCCTGTGCTCATCATGAGACTGGATCTGGAAGCCTTCACGGGGACCGAAAGCTATGAATTCCCGGGTCTCACCGAACGGTTGCTTTATGAATGCCCCGGACTTTACGATCATTACTGCGCCATGGGCCGTCCGGGCGGCTTTGTCGAACGCCTGTACGGCGGGACGTACGTCGGCCATATCGTCGAACATGTGGCGCTGGAACTGATGACGAGCATTGGACTGAAGGCGAATTTCGGAAAAACGCGCAACGCCGGATCGCCCAATCTGTACGATGTGATCATCGAATTTGAGGCGGAGACTGTTGCGCGTTTTATGCTGCAGGTGGCGGTCGAATTTGTGGAGGCGGCCATTTTCGGCCGGCCGTACCCATTGTCCGACCGGCTATTGCAAGCGCGCCGGATCAAGGAGAACACTGCGTTTGGACCAAGCACGGCGGCGCTCGTGCGCGCTGCCGGCGAACGGCGCATCCCTGTCCGCCGGATCGGCGAAGGGAGTCTTTTGCAACTGGGCACAGGCC
>JAJZZT010000128.1 GCA_021797415.1 Bacillota bacterium | reverse complement strand
CACATGCTCCACATGCGCACGTGAGGCAACCTCCGGCACCACGCCGCCAAAGCGGTCGTGCAAGCCGACCTGCGACGCCACGACCGAACTGAGAATCACTCTGCCGTCGCGCACCACGGCGGCCGCCGTTTCATCGCAGCTCGTCTCGACGGCGAGGATATCCACCGGCTGTCCCGCAATCCGGTCGCACTCGTAACGCGCCCTCATCCGATCATTCCAGGACATCGGGGACCTCCTGCACCGGCGGAACATTGGCCCACATGATGAGCGCATCTTCATGGTTGTCCGTATAATACCCTTTGCGCGTGCCCGCATCGACAAAACCGAGCTTGCGGTAGAGGCGCTTCGCCACTTCGTTTGACACCCGCACCTCCAGCGTCATGCGCCTGGCCCCCCGCGCCGCCGCTTCCGCCATCATCATGCGCAACAGGCGCTCGCCGTTTTTCTTTCCCCTGTACTCGGGGTACACGGCGATATTGGTCACATGCGCCTCGTCGACAATCACCCACATGCCGCCGTATCCGATCATCTGCGGGCCGCTGTACATCACGAGGTATTCCGCAAAATGGTTGTCCATCAATTCGCCCGCAAACGCGTTGCGCGACCACGGCGCCGAGAATGAAGCCCGTTCGATGCGCAGCACTTCATCCAGATCGCGCACCGTCATGCGGCGAAAGGTGACCAGACCGTCCTCACTGGTCATCACGCGCGCTTGTCCGGTGTCCGGCACGCCATCTCGCCTCCGCCTCCGCCAACTGAAGATACCTTGGAACAAGTGTGTGCGCATCCTGCCCATATCCGCCCTCCTTCCCATCCGCCGACCGGCGGGCGAGTTCAGGCAATGCAAGTTCATACACGTGCTCCGCCCGCACATGGGCGATCCGTTCATAGACCGCACACGCTTCGCGGCTTCCCTCGGGGAGATGCTCCAGCACGGCGTCCGCCGCGTCGCCCACCAGCGCGATGCGCGATGCGCCGGACGCCGCCAACTCGCGCGCAAACGCCGCGCAGGACACGCGCCGTTCCTCCAGCACAACTTCCCAGATGCCGCTTTGCTGCGCGTAAGCGCCCGCATACGCATCACCGCGGCGCGCGTCAAACACCGCGGCGGTCAGTTCGGCCCCGCGCGCGGCATACGCGGCGGCGCTGAGCGACGACACGCCGACGACCGGCACGTCAAGCTGATAGGCGATCATCTTTGCCGCCGTCACGCCGATGCGCACACCCGTGTAGGATCCGGGACCGACGCCGACCGCGACACCCTCCACATCCTGCGCGGCGACGCCGGCGGCATCCATCAGTCCGTCCAGCAGCGGATGCAGCAGCGTCGCGTGCGCGTGGCGGATGCGTTGCGACTGCGTTGCGAAGATATTGCCAAACAGATCGCCGATGGCCAGAGCCAATGTCGGCGTCGCCGTATCAAGCGCTATGACGGCCACGGCCACACCAGCTTTCGCGCAGCGTCGTCCGCCGCGCTTCCATAAGCGAAAAGCAGCGCGCGCCGGCCGGCCGAGGCATAAAAGTCCGGCGCCGCCAAGGAAGCTTCCGCATCCTCCAGCCTGATCGCGATCCGTTCCGCAGGGAGCGCCGCCTCGATGAACTCCGCCCACTCCACGACACAAATCCCTGCGGCAAATAGATATTCGTCAAACATGTCCAATTCTCCCGCCGCCCGTGCGTCGAGCCGATAAAGATCAATGTGATAAAGCGGCAGTCGTCCTCCGGAGTACTCCGTCGCCAGCACAAAGGTCGGACTGCCGGCCGGTTCGTCGATCCCGAGCCCCGCCGCGATCCCCTGCACCAGCGTGGTCTTCCCCGCGCCCACCCTGCCGTGAAGCGCCACGACCGCCCCCGGCCACAACCGCTGCGCCAAGGCCGCGCCAAAAAGTCGCGTCGCCGCCGCGTCGCGCAGCATGAACCCTGCGCTCGCCGTCTCCCGCTCACCCATCTTTCGGCCCACCGCGAAAATGGTCGTAGCCAGCGCGGGCGATCGTCTGTCGGCCGCGCGCCGTCAACAGATCGACGCCGGGTTCGCCCTCCTCCGCACGGCCGATGAACGTCACCCGCACGCCGATTTCCTCCATCAGCGCGAGCAGCCGCCCGGCCTCCCTTTGCGGCACGGCGCCCACAAGCTGATAGTCCTCCCCGCCTGTGAGCGCGAAATCCACCGCGCTAAGCCCGACTGCGCGCGCATAGTGCCGCAGCGCCGGCAGCGTCGGAATGCGCTCCTCCTCCACGGCGAGACGCACCCCGCTCGCCTCGGCAATCTCGTGCAACTCGGAACTGAGACCATCACTCACATCGTTCGCGCACGCGCAAACGCCCATACGCGCCAGGGCCGCTCCCGCCTGCACAGGCGGGAGCGGCCGCCTGTGCCGCGCGCAAAGCGCCGCCATGTCTTCGTCCGCCAGCGTCGCGCCGGGCTTTTCGTTCACCAGGTGCACATACGCCGCGGCGCCGCCGAGATCCCCCGTCACAAACAGCAGATCGGCCGGCTTCGCCCCGCTGCGCAAAAGCGGACGCGGACCCGCCAGTTCCCCCGTCACCGTTACAGAAAGCACCAGCGGCCCGACCGTTCCCACCACATCTCCGCCGACCACCGTCATATCAAACTGTTCACAGGCGTCCGCCATGCCTTCGTAAATCTGGACAAGTCTGTCCACCTCTTCTTCGGGCGGCACAGCCAACGCCACAAGCGCATGCCGCGGCGCGGCGCCCATCGCCGCCACGTCGCTGACGGACGCCGCCAACGCCTTGTATCCGGTGGACCGCGCGTCGATCAGATCCGCGCGAAAATGAACACCTTCGACAAGCGCGTCGGTTGTCAGCACAACAGAGCCGTTCATCCGCACAACCGCGGCGTCGTCGCCGATCCCCACCGAAACGGTCCGATCCTCGCGCGCGACGACCGAACGCAGGCGGCCGATCAGTCCGAACTCACCGATTTCACGCACTCGCACAGCTTTGTCTCCTATCACACCGACCATCCGGCACCCATTATACCATTAAGCGCCAAGCTGCCGACGGTTCACAAGCAGGATGGACAACGGCAATCTTGTCATATGGGCGCCGGGCACCCCCGTGATGACAAACTTCACCATGGCCGTTCCTCCCGGTTGCACGACAGACGGCGATCCGGCAGCGGGCGTGATGTCGTCGAAATACTTCCACGTGCCGCGGCTGAACAGGCTGGCTCCCGGCTTGAAGGTGAAAAACAGCATCGCGAGAGACGATTTCATCGGCCACGGCCGCGAGCCGCGATTGTGCACACGGGCGGTGATCTGCAGGTATTCCATCTTGATCTTTCCACCGCCCACACCCGTCACCGCCATATGGACATTGGAAACCGCTACGGGCTGTTCTCCGAGCCGAACGGTCGGATAATTTGCATTGGGCTGGCGCAAAAACCACACCAGATGCGCGGTGCGATCGGCCAACTGATGGAACGGCGGCGCGGGATTGGGCGTGAAATACCACAGGACCGCCTTGTGCGGCGGGATCACCTCATTCGGTCCGTCCACAAAATATTCCCAGTCATTCATCTGGCTCGGGGTCAATTGCCCCGCGCGTTTGACAACAAACAGCATGCCCTGCATGTCGTGCCCATTAATCGGGGCGTTGCTGTTGTTGACCAGGACGGTCGCAACCGTGAACGCACGCGGTGCAAGTTCCATGATCGCTGAACCGGGACGCCCCCTGTTCCCCGCGGACGCCGCGCCCGCCATGGGTCCGTACACGCCGGCGGACCCGTTCACCGCTTCGCGGGCGGCGATCTGGCGGGATGTCGGAATGCCCGGAATGATCGAGGTGTTCTGCGATGCGACGGGCGCCAGTGTCGCGAAAAGCGCCGCGCCACTGCCGCCTCCCGCGGCCGAGTGCGCCCCTGACATGATGGCGTGGTCGCCCGTCGGACTGGGCAACGTCCACAGGTGAACGATAAACGCAAAGAGCAGCACCGCCACCGCACCGCCCAGCGCGCTCCACTGCAAGTGACGACGGCGAATGCGGCGGCGCAAAAACCACTGCTCGCGGCCCGAACGCGCCTGGGGTCGCGACTCCAGGCGCTTTTGCACCTTATCCTGCAGTGTTTGAGAGAACACCAACCGGTCTGCGCGCTCCTTGAGCAATGTCTTCAAGTCATCGTCCAACTTGTCGTCACGCACGTCGGTCATGACCCCCACTCCCCCTCCCACGTGCGCCGGAGAAGTTCCCTGGCGCGGTGCAGGCGCGTCTTCACCGATCCGGCCGTCACCTGCGTCACATCGGCAATCTCCTCAATACTCATGCCGCGGCCATAAAACAACCACACCGCCTCTCTGTACATCTCCGGCAGATTCATCACCGCATTCCATAAATCATCGTCCTCCAGGCGTCGCATCATCAGCCGTTCCGGCGAACCGTCCCCTTCCACGTGGGACAGATCGTCGACCGGAACCACGCGCCGCGCCGCCGAACGCAGATAATCCTTCGCTCTATTGACCGCAATCCGCAGAATCCACGTGCGGTAACTGCTCTCCTGGCGAAAGGAGTCAAGGTGGTCATACACCTTGACAAACACATCCTGGCTGATATCCTCGGCTGCGTAGCGGTCTCTCACATAACCGTACACGACGCGAAGCACTTCGTTGCCGTGCGCATCCATCAATTCGCGCAAGAGCATGAGACGGTCGGTCTCCCCGCTGCGGCCCGCTGACAAACGAGATCAACTCCATCAGACATCCTATGGACGATTCAAGTCCCTCTAAGGTTACACAAAAAGGCGGCCGATACGCCACCACGAAATTGAAAATGCGAGCGTTCCGCGAACGAACCCGCATTTGAGCCGCATTTGAGCCGCATTTGAGCCGCAAAAAAAGTGCCCGGCGACCGCCGGACGGACGGTGCGCCGGACACGATACGCGGGATCGCAACGCCTGCTATGAGGACGTTATTCCCCGTCTCCGATATTATCCCCCGTCCCTTATCAGGTCAGGGCGATGACGGACGCATCCGTGCTGTTCAGTTTCGCCTGCACCTTCTTCACGATCCGGCCGGTCGGAAAAGAGAAGATGTCAGCCGCGACGACGGCGTCCATGGCCGCGTTGACGGCGGCGGGATCGACGGGCAAAACCGGATTGGGCACCTGCAGGTGCACTGTTTTGTTCAGGCTGGTCAAAAACGACATGACGAGCGTTTCTTTCATGGCGATTGCCTCCTTCTTTCTGCGCTTGTCCACGTGACGAGTCCGGGTTGTTCACAGTTGCGTCCAGACTTATCCACAGTTCTCGGCCCTTATCCACAGAATCACCGTGGTTATCCACAGATGCGATCATCAGGCAACCGCATGTTCACACGGAGGCGTTCGCCGTCGATCCCCCGGACCCGCTTGTCGAAGCAGTGACGGAACTGCCGGAAGTTGCCGCGCCGGACGTGTCCGCCGCTGTACCCGCTGTGCTCGTTCCCGCAGCGGTCGCTCCGCTCGCGGTGGATGTTCCCGAACCGGACGCGCCCGCGGTCTGCCCGCTCGTGCCCGCCGAGCCGCCCGTCGTGACAGAACCGCTCGTTGTTCCCGTTGTCCCCGTCGTCTGGGACGTCGAAGTGTTCTGCAACTGCACCGTGTCCACGCGCCCCATTGCGTAAATCGGGTCCGCGAACAGCGGCGCGAGTGCGGTCAACACAGAATCAATGGCCGTATCGCCTGCATTCACGTCAACGTGCGGGTACGCCCTGTTGTGCAATTTGGGTTTGCCCGCGGATGTCTGGCCAATCTGCAGTTGGACAAGCAGATTGCGGGAAACAGGTGTCACCACCATGACCTCTCCTCCTCGTGATTGCCGATGCAAAGCGGTACCAGCCCGCCCCATCCGCCATCGTTGCGTGCCGCTCCGGCCAGGACCGCCGGCTGGTCCGCCGCGCGTCCGCGCTCAATCGGACACAGTGCGTGAAACCGCGTATCCGGGGGACAGGCGGCGTGCTATACTGCATAGCGTGCTATACTGCAAATGAGGGGAAGCCGCATGAGCTCTGTCCTGCGCATCCTGCGCACGATTTTCTATAAATTGGGTTTTGCTGCGCTTACTTTTATCAATACGTATCTTGTCAAGATCGG
>JAJZZT010000300.1 GCA_021797415.1 Bacillota bacterium | reverse complement strand
AGCGTGCTGATCGGCGGCCTTGGCGTCGGCTATTCGCTCGCGGAGGCGCTTGCGACACCTGCTGTGAAGCGGGTCGTGGTCGTGGAGATTGAACAGGCGATCGTGCATTGGCAACAGGAGCACTTCGCCGGTTTCACCGGCCCTGTGCTGGATGACGGCAGGGTCGAGGTCGTCGTGGCGGATATCGTGGAATGGATAGATGGGAATTCCGATCATTTCGATGCAATATGCCTTGATGTCGATAATGGGCCGGACTGGCTTGTCGCGGACGAAAACGGAAGGCTGTACGGTGAAGACGGACTGCGGCAACTCGGTGTGTTGTTGGCTCCCGACGGCGTCCTTGCGTTCTGGAGCGCCCGGCGGTCTGTGGCGTTCGCCGCAGCGCTGCGGCGCCGTTTCGAGCGTGTGGAGGAACACGCGGTGGATGCGGAACGAGACGGAATGGACGCGGGTTCTCATGAAGTGGATGTCGGCCTGCATGGAGTGGTTGCGAGACGGGACGAGCCCGACTACATATACCTTGCCAGCCGGCCTGCACATGAAGGGCGGGCCGAGCGGTGACCGCTGCGTCGATGTCATCCCACCAAGTGGAACAACGGTTCACAGAACGGTGCAAATCGTTGCCCCATCAAATTGCCGTATGGTATCATGGGGACATTCGCGAGCGGACACGGCAATGCGGTATACATTCAGGCGGTGTGCGGACATTGCGAGAGGAACGGATGAACCTGCGAGAGGAGCGGTATGATGTCTTTATTTGAGCAGTTGGCCCCGCCTGGGCGCGGCGATAAGATCGAGATGAGAAGCGGCGGACTCCATGTCCCCAATGAACCGGTCATTCCCTTTATCGAGGGCGACGGCACGGGGCGCGACATCTGGCGGGCGGCCGTGCGCGTATTTGACGCGGCGGTGGAGAAGGCGTACGGCGGCAAGCGCCGGATTGCTTGGTTTGAAGTGTATGCGGGGGAGAAGGCGTACAACCGGTTTGGCGCATGGCTGCCAAACGATACGCTGACCGCCATGCGCGAGTACCTGGTCGGGATCAAGGGCCCGCTCACGACGCCGATCGGCGGCGGCATCCGCAGCCTGAACGTGGCGCTGCGCCAGGAACTCGACCTGTACGTGTGCCTGCGGCCCGTGCGCTATTTCCAGGGCGTCCCGTCGCCGGTCAAGCGCCCCGAACTGGTCGATATGGTGATCTTCCGGGAAAACTCGGAGGACATCTACGCCGGGATCGAATGGGCGGCCGATTCGCCGGAGGCCGAGAAGATCATCCATTTCCTGCGCACGGAGATGGACGTGAAAAAGATCCGCTTTCCCGAGACTTCGGGCATCGGCATCAAACCGGTTTCAAAGGACGGCACGGAGCGGCTGATGCGCGCGGCGATCGAATACGCGTTGCAGCACAAGCGCAAGAGCGTCACCATCGTCCACAAAGGGAATATCATGAAATTCACCGAGGGCGCCTTCAAGAACTGGGGCTATGAATTGGCGGAGCGGGAGTTTGGTGACCGGACATTCACGTGGGCGCAGTACGACCGCATCAAGGAACAGCAGGGAGCGGCCGCGGCGGACGCAGCCCAGCGGCAGGCCGAGGCGGCGGGCAGGATCATCGTGAAGGACACGATCGCGGACATCTTCCTGCAGCAGGTGCTGACCCGTCCGGCAGAGTTTGAAGTCGTGGCGACGATGAACTTAAACGGCGATTACATCTCCGACGCGCTGGCGGCGCAGGTCGGCGGCATCGGCATCGCGCCGGGGGCCAACATCAACTACGTGACGGGACACGCCATTTTTGAGGCGACGCACGGAACGGCGCCGAAATACGCCGATCTTGACAAGGTCAATCCCGGGTCGGTCATCCTGTCCGGGGTGATGATGCTGGAGCACATGGGATGGCAGGAGGCGGCGGACCGCATCGTGGACGCGCTCCAGCAGACGATCGCGCAAAAGACGGTCACGTACGACTTTGCCCGCCTGATGGAAGGCGCGAAGGAAGTCGGCACGTCAGAGTTTGCGACGGCGCTGATCGCCAACCTGTAGACCGACGCCGTGCCTTGGGGGAGCAGTGATTTTGCTCTGCAGGCGATGTGATCGCATAAGAACTGCTTGCTGATCGCCTGTCAAATTCGGTTTATCACTGTTCCCCAGCGCGCGCCGAAGCCCTGCGCCCATGCTGTCCTTGACCCTTTCCGGACAGCCTCTGACAACCATTTTGAAAAGGCCGGTCAACTTTCAAAGCGCAGCATGCTCCGGAGGTCCGGTTTTTCCTTGCGAAGTTGCGTGTATCTCCCATCTCCGAGTTCGTTTATCAAGCAACGCCCCATGATGTCTTCTTTGATATATTCCATGCCCAGCAATGAAACGACCCGGTTTTGTGTCCAAATGCCTTCCGCACGCTCGCCGCAGAATTCCGCCAGCACAGTATCTTGGCGATCGGCGACGATGACGCTGAGTCGGCGGCCATTGAGCCTCTCTTGCGCACTCTTGCCACATTTCGTGAGATCATATGTATATGGGACACCTAAATCGAACGTCCCGTAAACCGCAACTTGAAGTTCCACTCCCCTGCCGTGCGCCGTCCGGAGTTCTTCTCCAAGCATTGCCAACTCCGGATCCCACAGTCCGGCAAATATAACGTTCCGGGCTTGATTGATCGCCTTCTGCATTTGTTTGATGATTGACTCGGTCTCACTCAACGACCACGTTAGAGTTGGTTCCATGGCGTTTTCCAGATTGGAAAAGGTGTTTTCAATTGAGGATTATAATACCATACGCATAATTACACTACTCGGGTAGTTAAATGGATAGATAATTATGGAGCGCAGTCGAGTAATCCGGATAGGTTGGTCGAGATTGAAGCGGTTGCTGTTAGCGGTGGATGGAGCATTCTGGGAACCGCCGGTCCGCCCCTGGAGGAGGGTTTCTATGCGAGCGTTGCCGGTGATGGCCCTGATCTTGGTCAGTGCTATTTGGGGGATACACGCCGTTGTGGGCAAAACCGTAGAATCGCAATTGGGGCCATTTGAACTTACGGTCTGGCGATTTACGTTCGGTGCTGTATTCTACACCCCTTTTTTGCCGAGGATTCGCCGATACTCTCGTGGAATCTTGTGGCAGCTGGCGTTAACAGGGCTTTTCTGGGCGGTCTTGTTTCCGGTCTTCTTCTATCAGTCCCTTCGCTTTATTACCCCTTTGGAAAGCTTGCTGTTTATCAACACCGTACCGTTGATCGCCGCGCTATTCAGTTGGCTTGTCTTGGGCGAAGGCATCCGTTTGAAACATGGATTGGGCATCGGCATAGCTTTTTTTGGAATCGTATGGACAACGGCCGGGCAGTGGAGAACGGCCAATTCTGCCATCGGAATCCTGTGTGTGCTGTCGGCGGCTGTCGCATTTGCCGCTTATACGGTATCCACCCGGTCACTATCGAAGAAGCTGCCCTTGCTCGATATGGTTGCTGCGACATCCATATTGGGGGCAATAGAACTTTGGATCATCGCCATATTGGGCGGACAGGCACAAAACACACTGCATGCACTGGGCAGTCTGGATCTGCGGGGATGGGTTGAATTCCTTTACATCGTCTTTTTCGTCAGTCTGGCTTCCTACATCCTCTATGGTTATGGATTGCAGAGGGTCAAATCCGCTGTGGCGTCGGCATGGACGTTTTACCCCCAGGTCGTGTTTGCGGCGCTGGCGCAGTGGATTTGGCTTGGCATCGCACCGACGCGGGCCACCCTGTTCCGCGCCGTCTTCATTCTTGGAGGTGTGCTGATCATGCAATTGCCTGGGTGCAAAAGAGAATGTCCGCCACAAACAGAATAAGGGGAAGATACGGGAATTTCCTGCCGCGTCTTTCAACGATCGCGTACAGGACACTGGATGGCGTACTGGACGCTGTCGAAGAGGGGCGGACAATCGTGTTACAATGGTCGGGACAGTGGTCCGAGAGGGGCTGGGATGCTTGGCAGGGAAGGCGCAGAGTGGGGCGGCTGTCGGCGAGCGCGGGGAAAAGCTGCTGTTGATCGACGGCAACAGTGTGCTGTACCGTGCTTTTTATGGAGTGCCGCTGCTCTCGACTTCAAAGGGATTGTACACGAACGCGGTTTACGGCCTTGCCATGATGCTGGTCAATCTGCTTCGGGACGAGCGGCCGACGCATGTCGCGGTCGCGTTTGACAAGGGGAAGACGACATTCCGCCATGCGCAGTTCGCAGATTATAAAGGAAAGCGGCAGGAGACGCCGCCGGAACTGATCGGTCAGTTCGCGATGGCGCGGGAGCTGCTGCGCGCGTTTGGCGTGCGCTATCTGGAAGTGGAGAACTATGAGGCGGACGACATCATCGGAACGCTGTCCGCCGTCGCCGAGAGAAGTTCGATGCACGTCACGGTGGTGTCGGGGGACAAGGATCTGCTGCAACTGGTGTCGCCGCATGTCGTGACCTGCCTGACGCGAAAAGGGGTCACGGACCTTGTGCGCTATGATTCCGCTCAGGTGATGGAACGCTTTTCCCTGACGCCGGCGCAGATCATCGACCTCAAAGGGCTGATGGGCGATGCGTCGGACAACATTCCGGGTGTCCCGGGAGTGGGGGAGAAAACGGGCATCAAGCTACTGTCGCAATTCGGCAGCGTCGAGGAAGTGCTTGCGCACATCGACGACGTGGCGGGCGAGAAGCTGCGCGAACGGCTGCGCGAACACCGCGAACAGGCGCTTTTGTCCAAGCGCCTGGCGACGATCGAGCGTTCGGCGCCGGTTGATGTGGACCTCGACGAATTGCGCTATGCGGGGTTTGCCGCGGACCAAGTGCGGCCGCTGTTTCAGCAGTACGAGTTTCGCTCCCTGCTCGGCAAGCTGGCGCAGGGGGGCCTGCCCGGCCAGCGTGCGGACGCCGGACAGGCGGATGGCGTTCGCGCGGGCGGCCAGAGAAGCGCAAGCGTGGAGCAGGCGCATGCGCAAACGGTGGAAGACGCGCCAACTGGGGCGGTTGGGCCGGGTCCGCAGGCGGAAGCGGGTACGGCGGGACCGGGTTCGTCGGGAGTGGCGGGACCGGGTCCGCAGGCGGAAGCGGGTACGGCGGGACCGGGTTCGTCGGGAGTGGTTGGGCCGGGTCCGCAGGTGGAAGCGGGTACGGCGGGACCGGGTTCGTCGGGAACGGCAAGCGGGGCGAGAGCAAAGGGAGAGGATGCCGCCGGGGCGGTTGCCGGGAGTGGCGCGCGTACGGCGCGGCTGTCTGTCGGAGCGTGGGCCGACAGGCTGGCTGGGCTTGCCGGTCCGACAGGCGTGCTGGTCGATCTGGATGGGTCTTACCAGAGCGGGCGCGTGCTTGGCTTCGTGATCGCCGACGCGATCGGTACGTGGTACGCGGCGATCGACGACGGTGTTCCGGCGCCGCAGACACCCGGAGTTGTCGCGTTGTTGCGCTTCCTGGCGGATCCGGCCTTCCAGAAGGTCACCTATGACAGCAAGGCGCTGCGCGTTGTCCTCGTGCGGCTGGGCTGGGCTGTGGACCCCGGCGATTGTCTTGCCAATGTGTTTGACGCACTGCTCACGACCTACCTCATCCACGCTTCGGAGGGCGAACCCACGCTGGCCGACGTGATTGCGTACGCGTTGCCGGACGATCCGTTGCACGACGAGCTTGCGGCGAAACTGAAAAAGCCTGGTGCGGAACATGCGCCGGCTTTGCTGGAGTCTTCGGCCAGACTGCCGCGCACACTGCCTGTCCTGCAGTCCGCCCTGGAAGAACAACAGTTGCGCTCGCTGTACGAAGAAGTGGAATTGCCGCTCTCCGTCGTGTTGGCGCGGATGGAATTGCTTGGCGTGCGCGTGGATGCGGAGCGGTTGCGAGCGATCGGGCAGGAGCTGACGGAAGGCATAAAACGGCTGACGCAGGAGATCTACGTACTGGCGGGTACTGAGTTCAACATTCAATCCCCCAAACAGTTGGGAGATCTCCTGTTCGGGAAAATGGGCCTGCCCGCGACAAAAAAGACGAAGACGGGCTACTCGACGAGCGCGGACGTGCTGGAGCGGCTTGCGCCGTTCAGCGTGTTCGTGCAGCGAATTTTGGAGTACCGGCAGTTGGCCAAATTGCAGTCGACCTACATCGAGGGACTGC
>JAJZZT010000306.1 GCA_021797415.1 Bacillota bacterium | reverse complement strand
AAGCAGTACGTGGAATCCCAGGGGTTAAGCAAGCCCAGAACAAAGACAAGTACCAAAAGATAGCCCGCTTGACCCCCTCCTGGCGCTTCGCGCCCAGGAAAGGGAATGCGCGGGCAGTTCGTTCAAACGCTTGTTCGGACAGCCGCAAGGCGCCGATCTGCTCGTCTCATTTCTCAATGCCATCTTGCGGCGCGACGGCGCACAACGCATCGTACAGGTTGAGTTTCACAATACAGAATTCTCGTCCAAGAACATGCGGGACAAAGCGGTACGGCTGGATGTCCTGGTGCGCACCAACACCGATGAGTGGATTGACGTGGAAGTTCAGGTCGCGTCGCAAAAAATACTGCTTCAGCGCAGTCTTCTGTACTGGGCGCGCGCGTACGACGGGCAGACCGAGCGCGGCAAGGACTACAGCATCCTGCGGCCGACCCTGGTCATCCAGATCCTTGATTTTGTGTTCGTGCACTCGACAGAACGATTCCATACGTCGTATCATGGTGCGCTCTGTTCTCACACAGAGTCGAGGTGAAAACCTCAACAAAAAAGTGAGCGTTGCGAAATGCAATGAACTGCATCGCCAAATCGGCGGATGCAAGACCCGCATACGCGGAGTAATGACCGCGTGGCAGGCTGAGACTCCGGCAGCTTGACACATCCGTTCATGTTTCAGGTCTGAAGCCCGGTAAAGACGGCGAAAACCTGTCCTGCGATGGATAGGGAAGTAGCCGGGCCGCTCAGTTGGCTAGGCTGACTCGCCAGGAATCCGCGTTGGTACGGCTCGAAACGACGGGAGAAGGGGAAATGAACCCTTCTCACCCCCTTTGGGGGAGAGGGAACCTGAGGCGTAATCATGATTACGCCAACGGGCCAGAGAAACACACAAACTGGCGTCGAGACTGGACAAGATCGCCATTACAGGGTCAAAGACTGAACTCCGGGTCAAAGCGGACAGCTACGGTCAACAGTAAAAGCTAGACGATGCGGAACAGAGGAACCCGACTCGTGGAGGCGAACGGCGCCTGCGAAGCGCACGAGCAGGAAATGGCTCGCAAAAGCCGGGGACAGCAGCCCGTAGTAGCGATGAAGCAGGGTAATGCCTGCGGAGCGAAGGGGCATAGTCATCACTGTGGATTATGTGAGATCGAGCCGGATCGGGAAGCCGCTGAGCGATCCTGACCGAACCATAGACGCCCGCCGAAAGGGGGGATGCCCATGGCGCAACCATCGATCCACCTGATTCAGTCGGAAACTGACCTGCATGTTGTGCAAGACATCTTGTATGCCACGACCAAACAGGCTATAGACGAGGGAAAACAGCCTAAGCACCATAGCCTGCTGGAAATGGCAAAGGCCGAGGTCACGATTGTCACGGCCATCCATAACATCAAGAGCAACAAAGGAAGCCACACGGATGGCACGGACAAACAAGACATCAACGATGTGCTGGAAACGGAGTATCCCGACGCAATCGCCCACATATCGGCCATGATGCAGAACTATCAGCCTGTACCCATCCGCCGAGTCTGGATCCCCAAACCCGGTAAGGATGAAAAGCGACCGCTCGGCATACCCGCCATCTTGGACCGGATTGTCCAGGAATGCCTGAGGCTGATACTCGAACCCATCATGGAAGCGCAGTTCTACAAGCACTCTTATGGCTTCCGGCCCATGCGCGATGCGCACATGGCACTGAGTAGGGTAACAGATATCTGCCACAAGACAGGCTACCATTGGATCGTCGAAGGGGACATTAAGGGCTGCTTCGATACCATCGACCACGCACGGCTCATCCGCATCCTCTGGAATATGGGTGTACACGACCGCAGAGTGTTCATGATCATCAAACGCATGCTCAAAGCGGGCATTATGAGTGAATCTATCGAGAATGAGATAGGAACCCAACAGGGCGGAATACTTTCCCCCCTGCTCGCCAATGCCTACCTACACAAGATGGATCGAATGATCACACGGGAATGGGAAGAGAAGAAAACGAAGCGCCACTACGCAAAGAATAATGTTAAAATAAAGGCGCTTCGCGAGCGCTCCAACCTGAAGCCCGCCTACCTCGTCCGCTATGCGGACGACTGGGTGCTCATCACGAACGTCCGAAAGACACCCATCCATTTCCTTGGCTATAGTAGATACAGTGTTTTACTGATGCCTCAAACACTGTATCTGGAATCAAATCGCGTGCACACCGGGCGACCGCAATCGCCCCTACACCTCAGGCAGGAGAAACTCGTCCCCGGTGTCCGCGATCCACTCCCTGAGCCGGTCATTCAGCCGCCTGCGCACCTCGCGATAGCGGCTGTTGTGCGCGACGTTCACCTGCTCGTACGGGTCCTCCTCCAGATTGAACAGCAGCCACGGCACGCCGGGCAGTGCGACGTACTTCCAGTTGTCCGTCGTCACGACGCCCCTCCACGGCTGGTCCACACTGTCGCCGTGACCGGTCGGGATCACGCTCTGCAAAAAGGCCGAATCAGGCTCCGGCGCGGACGGACGGAACGCGAGACGGCGGTGCGAGTAGTCCGTTCCCTCCATCCACGCCGGCTTGTCAATCCCGCACAGCCCGAGCGTCGTGGGCGCCACGTCGACGTGGTTGAGCGGCGCATGCACTGTACCTGTGCTGCGGCCGTCGTAAAACGACCGCTCGCCGCTGATGAGAAACGGCACGCGAATCGCCTCTTCATATGGACCCGTCTTGCGAAATTGCCCGTGCGAACCGTGCATGTCCCCGTGGTCGCTGAAAAAGATCACATGCGTATGGTCGAGCAGTCCCGTCCGGCGCAATGTCTCCATCAGGCGGCCGACATTCCAGTCCAGGTTCTCAATCATCGCGTAGTAGCCGGCGAGTTCGCGCCTGGCGCGCTCCGCCACGCGGCGCACATCCGGAACGTTCGGACGCAGCCGGATCTCGCCCGCATGATACCGGCGGCGCGCTTGTTCCGGAGCCATGTACGGGTCGTGCGGCGGCTGCACGGAGAGCGCCGCGAAAAAAGGCTGGTGGTCCGCACCCGTCGCCTGTTGCGCCTGCTCCTCCAGGAAACGCAGGAAAAGATTCATCAGTTCATCCGTCTCAAATCCCGGCAGCCGATGGTGAAAGGCCGACTCTCCCTCTCCGCCGTGCACCCAGCAATCCCACTGGCTGTTGTTGTTCTCGTATCCGGTCCATTGCGCGAACCCGCCCCTGCGTTCCGGAGGGACGATGTGCATGGCCGCGCGTCCGTTGCGCTCGTGGAATCCGTCGAGGTGCCACTTGCCGAAGTACGCGGTGTGGTATCCCGCCTGCTGGAACGCGTGCGCAATGGTGGGCTGGCCTTCCGGCAACCGGTGTTCGTGGCCGGGCACCACCTTGTGCGGATAGCGCCCGGTCAACAGCGACCCGCGGTACGGACAGCAGAGCGGGAATCCGGATACGGCCCGGTCAAAATTGACGCCCGCCGCCGCGAGATTGTCCAGGTTGGGCGTGAACGCGTTCGGATCCTGGTTGTACCCCGTCGCCTGCGCCCTGTGCTGATCGCCGAAGACCCAGATCACGTTCGGCCGCGCGGTTCGATCTGCTGCATCCTGTTCTGCCATCGCCTATCCGCCTCGTTTCTGCCGTCTGACTTGAAAATATCTTCTGCCGGGCGTGTCCTCCCCTTAGCTCCTGCTCAGACACCGCTATCGCGAAGCTCGCGACGGACACAGGGCATGGCACCGGCCCGGCAGACCTTGTCCATGGCGCGAAGCTTACCGGGAAAAGGGCATGGCGGCAGACTCAGCGGTACTGGATGCGCGGGTCGATCAGACCGTACAGGAGGTCGGCGATCAGGTTGCCGATCACGGTCACAAGGCCGATGAACACGGTGATCCCCATGATGATGGGATAATCCCGCGAGTTGACGGCATCCCAGTACAGCAGTCCCATGCCCGGATAGTTGAACACTTCCTCAACGAAAAGGGCGCCGCTGAGCAGCAACGGGAGAGACAGGCCGAACAGCGTGATCAGCGGAAGAATCGAGTTGCGCAGCGCGTGGACGAAAATCACGCGAAACTCGCTCGCGCCTTTCATGCGCGCCGTGCGGACATAATCCTGCAGCAGGGCCTCGCGCATCGACGACCGCATGTAACGCGCCCACCCCGCAACCGACACGAGAAACAGGGCCGCGATGGGCAGGATCAGGTGCTTGGCCCAGTCGCCGAAGCCGGGATTCGTCAGTTGCGTGTTGACAATGCCGCCCGAAGGCAGCCAGTTCAGATCGATGGAGAAAAAGATGATCAGGAGTACGGCGAGCCAGAAGGTCGGCATGGAATAGAAGAAATAATTGACGACTGTCACAATCTGGTCGAATTTGGTATTCTCGAAATACGCCTGCACGGACCCCAGAAACACGGCGAACACGTGCGCCACGAGCACCGCCGCCACCACGATGGTGATCGTGTGCGGCAACGCCTGCAGCATCAGCACGACGACAGGCTGGTCGTACGTGTACGAGTAGCCGAAGTTGCCGTGCAACAGATTGCCCAGCCAGACCAGATACTGATCCCAGAGCGGCTTGTTGAGTCCAAGCGACTTGCTGAGCAGCGCCGCCCGGTACGCGGTGTAGTGATTGCCGAGCAGAATGCGGACCGGACTCCCCGCAACGCGGATCATGACAAAGGAGAGGAGCGTGACCCCCAGCACGGTGGGAATGGCCTCCAGAATCCGTCGCACGGCGTATTTCAGCATGACGTCAACCCTCCTAAACAAAAATCGAGCCTGTCGCAAAACTCGCGACGAGCGAAGGTATCATGGCAATCCGCGGCGCGCTAGCGTTCGCGCGTTTCGAGCGCGTTGCGCAAACCGTCGCCGATGAGATTGATGGACACCTCGGCGACCAGGATGCACAGTCCGGGCGGATAGATCAGCCACCACGAATTCTGGAACATGTAGTTCATGCCGTCGGACAGCATGCCGCCCCAGTTGGGGGTGGGCGGCGGAAGGCCGAGACCGAGAAAGCTCAGGCCGGCCATCGCCAGGATGGCGTCCGCCACCTGGAAGGTGGCCGCCACCAGCACGAGGCCGAGGAAGTTCGGCAGCAGATAGCGGAACATGATCCGCCATGTTCCCGCGCCCACGGCGCGCGCGGCCTCCACGTACACGTGGTTCTTGATCGACAGCGACTCCGCGCGCACCAGCCGGCTGACGCTGAGCCATGCGGTGGAAGCGAGAACAAATACCATGATGAAGATACTCGGTTGAAAGACGATATTCAGAAACAAGAGAATAAAGATGGCGGGTATTGACAGTAGAATATCGACGATCCGCATCATCACGGCGTCGACCCATCCTCCGGCCATGCCGCTGATCATCCCGTACATCGTGCCGAACAGCATGGCGACGACGGCCGCGGCAAAGCCCACTTCCAGCGAGGATTGGCCGCCCAGCATCAATTGCGCCAGGACATTGTGGCCAACGCTGTCCGTGCCGAGCGGAAACTGCGGGGAAGGTGACGCATCCGTATTCAGCAGATGGGACGCGATGGCGCTATGGCGGTACACCAGCGGGCCGCCATAAGAAAACAACACCAAAAACAACAGCATTCCGACACCCAGACGCGTCAGTCCCGAGCCCATAAAACGCCGCAGGAACTTCGGGCGCTCACTGTAGGTTTCCGCGGTGGCGGGTTCACCTGCCAAAAACGATTCGTGAACCATGGCGTCTCCTTTCGTTCCGGAGCTTGGAAAGATGGGGTACAGCCCGTCGGCGTACTGCCCGTCGGCGTACTGCCCGTCGGCGTACTGCCCGTCGGCGTACAGCCCGTCGGGGTACTGCCCGTCGGCGTACTGCCCGTCGGCGTACTGCCCGTCGGCGTACTACCCGTCGGCGTACTGCCCGTCGGCGTACTGCCCGTCGGGGTACTGCCCGTCGGGGTACTGCCCGTCACGCTACTGTCCCTCGCGCGGGCGGTCCCCCATGGTCCGACGGCCCGCGCGCCAGCGCGCGCGAACCGCCGGAAGCCTTCACAAACCAAACGGCCCGGACCGATCCCTTTCTTACTTCGCGGTCCAGTACTGCATCTGCGGGAATGCCGTCGCGGAGTCGAGGTACGGCAGCACGTTGTGCACGGTCGGCGCCGTCACCACGAGCGTCGCGATGTTCTGGTTCCACAAAAACGGCAGCGC
>JAJZZT010000157.1 GCA_021797415.1 Bacillota bacterium | reverse complement strand
GTGAATTTCCGCTTTCACTCCAATGTCGACGCCCTTGGTGGGTTCGTCAAGCAACAGAATCGTTCCTCTTAGCATCAACCATCTTGCCAGCAGTACCTTCTGTTGATTTCCTCCGCTCAATCGTGCGATCGGTCGCGACATATCTCCCTTAATCGATAAAGCAGTGATGAATTCGTCTGTCGCCTGTATGACCATGCGGCGTTTGATGAAGCCGTGCTTATGCATTGAGTGGAGACTGGATAGGGCCATATTCATGCGTGAATCCATCTGAGGAATGATTCCGGTACTCTTGCGTTCCTCGGTCAATAATCGCACACCCGCCCGCAGCGCCTGAATCGGTGAACGCGGCCGGTACGGCCTGCCAAACAGCGTCATGTTGCCGGTTGTAAACCGGCGCACACCAAAGATCGTCTCCAACACCTCAGTGCGGCCTGATCCCACTAGACCGTAGAGTCCGATCACCTGACCCTTGTGCACCTTCAAGTTCACACCTGCGAGAACGTCCGACTTCAGGTCGTGAATCTCCAGCGCCGGCTCTGCGAAGCTCACGTTCATGGGTGCTTTCGCAAATGTGGTCAAATCTTTGCCCACCACGCCTCGTACAACCTCCTCCCTGTCTGCTTCTTTAATGCTTGTCTGTAAAACGGTGCGTCCATTTCTCAACACCGTGACATAATCTGCGATAGTAAATGCTTCATCCAATTTATGGGTTATAAACAGAAATGATACACCCATCTCTGTAAACCTGCGGATTGTGTCAAGCAGAATCGTGATCTCTTCCGTTTCAAGGGCCGTTGTGGGTTCATCCAGAAGAATCAACTTGGCGTGATTATTTAATGCGCCGATGATTTCGATCAATTGCTTTTTCGCATGGGAAAGGTATTTCACTTTTGTCGTAACGTCAATGTGGTGTTCATGATGCTCCGTCAAAAGTTTTGCCGCGATCGAATTCATCTTTTTGCGATCCACCAATCCGCGTCTATGCAATTCTCGTCCCAAAAATATGTTGTCTGCGACGGTCATTTCATCAATTAAGTGCAACTCTTGATATACAGTAAAAATACCCTTTCTCTGCGCTGACGACGGGGAGGTTAATTGCACGTCCTCACCCAAAACGGTCATGGTCCCCGAAGAAGGCTGCTCAGATCCTGACAGCAGTCGAATCACCGTGGATTTGCCCGCGCCATTGTGACCAATGAGCGCGTGCACCTCACCCGGTCCAATCTTGAGCGAGAAGTCATTCAACACCACCACGTTGTTGTAGTGTTTACTAATACCCCTTGCCAAAATTACTGCGGTTTCGTCCATTGTATCCACCTCATGCTCTCCGGTCGCTCAGCCAGACAGATCACATGCGTCCATCACGATGAATGGATTGAGCTCTCACCCATCAACGTGAGCGGATGAGAGCCACAATCGCATCCTGTTGCTCAATGATACGCGATAGGCGCATATTTGGCGGCGTTTTGACGCGTGATCTCGAACACCGGCGTCAAAATCTGTGCGGGAATGTGGACTCCGTGCAGGTACTTTGCAATATTCTGCACTTCGATATTCGCCTCTAACGACGGTTCCTGCATGGCGCCAAATTTGAACACAGAATTATTTTCAATCGCCTTGACTGCCGCTTGACTGCCGGACAAACCGATAACGGCCACCTTGCCGACATCGTGAGCCGCTGCAATCGCCGAGACAGCGCCCAGTCCACATGGGGCATTGATGTCAAAGAAAGCCCTGATGTTGGGATGGGCCGCAAGGGCTTCCGAAGCGGCCGTGAGTCCGCCTGGCGTCGAGCCGTCGCCGTTCAAGCGTGAAACCACATGGATGCCTGGATACCTGCTGATGATCTTCATAAAGCCATTGTCTCGCAGTTGAACTGATTGGGCGGTCGGGAAATCAATCCATCCAATGTCTCCCTTCCCCTTCAGATACGCGGCCATCTCCCGGCCGGCGATCAATCCGGCCTGGTAGTTGTTCGAACCGACGAACTGCACAATCCTCCCATGTTCTTTATGAAGCGCTGCCATATCGATATTGGTGTCGACGGTGAATACCGGGATGTGCGCCCTGTTCAGCGCAAGAACCGCGCTCACCGCGGCCGTTGCGTCTGGCGGAGCCATGACAACGGCGCTCACATGCTGTTCGATGAAGCTGTCGACCTGCTGCAGCATTGTGCTTTGACTCATGTTTGCGCCATCGACAATGGCCTTCATACCATGCAGTTTCGCGTATTTCACAAAGGCGTTGCCCATTGTGGCGAAATATGGATTCGTCAGAGTCATCAGTGTCACGCCAATCACGGGTGTCTTGACAGGTTTGCGGGCCGCGGTGTGAGTTGCCGCTTGGACCGCGACATCCATGGTGCCGATACCGAGACTCATGGAGATAGCGAGAGTGGATATTGCAAGTTTCGTAAGTTTCAAAATGAAGTCCTCCCCCTCTGCCAATCGTATGTTCGTTACTTGGTTCACACCTTCTTTAATGGCGCACGCATTATCCGAGGGTCTATTTTTTCTTCGAACTTGTGGCGGCGCCACAAAAATCCCGCATATCCTCCTCTCGACACAAAATAGTTAGCGCTTTCAAAACGTGTTTAGATAGTATCATACAGAGAGAACACTGTCAATGCTAACAAACAAAAACGAACAATTACTCGCAAAGGACGAACAACGGGATGAATTGCCGCGCCAAAGTTTTTCATTTAGAAAGAGGGTGTTCTGCGCAAGCTTGTGGTACGTTGTTCTCGGCCGATTGACATCGTATTGTTATTAGCGTTTAATGATTGCGTACAAACGTATTTTGACCGTTTCTTCACTTCAGGATGGGAGTTGGGCGAGTGTTCACTTCGAATCGACTGCAGCGGATGTCCGAATGGATACAGGCGCGGCGTAACGTTACAGTCCAGGAATTGGTCGAGCAATTCCAGGTCTCAGATATGACGATTCGGCGGGATCTGCAGAAACTGGAGGAAAGTAATCCTGGTTTCAAAAGGATTCACGGAGGTGTGATCTGGAGTGAGGTCGATATCCCCTACGTTTTGCGTGAAAATGAACACATCGTCGAGAAACAGCGAATAGCCGCCTACTGTCGAAGCATCATCCAAGCGGGAGACACTATCATTCTTGATTCCGGCACGACAACCTACGAGATTGCAGTGGTGCTGGCAGACTCCAACATCCGAGACATCACGGTCATCACGTACGCCCTCAATGTCGCGCACCGCTTGCGCAATGTGGACCACATATCGCTGATGATGCCCGGAGGAGAATTCCGGAAGGGCACTCAATCATTTGTGGGCAGTACGGCAAGACGTTTTTTTGAGGCGGTCTATGCCAACAAAGTCTTTATATCCACCAGCGGAATCACTTTAGATGTGGGATTTACCAACACGACTTTTGCGGAAGTGGAGATCAAGCAAGTATTGAGTAGGGCCAGTGAAGCAGTCTACTATGTGACCGATTCTTCGAAGTTCGGACAACGATCGCCCTATATATTTGCTCCATTATCAAATAACACAAAAATAATTACCGATAAAGATCTTGACGACGACTGGACCCGCAAACTGGAGGAAAGGCGTGTCGAATTGGTAAAGGTATAATCCTCATGATAAATACACCACCGCTAATCAGGGAGTTGGAGGGAATCAGGAATGCCCCCTGCAAAAATTGATGTTCTGGCGATAGGAATGACGGGGGCGGATGTGCTCGTCCGTCCGGTTGATCATCTGCCGCCCGCCCAGGGTCTTCAGTTGATAGAAAATCTGGTTTTTTCCACGGGTGGCGTGGCTTCATCCTTTGCGCGAGATTGCGCCCGCTTGGGACTGTCTGTCAGTTTGGCGGGGAGTGTGGGCAAAGACGATTTTGGCCGGTTGGTAATGAAGGATTTGCAATCCGACGGCGTCGGTCTTGAACACTTTTTGCAGCACGATGATCAACGCACGGCAAGCACTGTTGTTTTGATCGACTCCGCGGGGGAGCGCAGTTTCCTTCATTGCCCCGGAGCGGCGGATCGATTGATCGATGTCGCCGGAATTGATGTGACCGGGTATCGGCACATCCATTTGGGCGGCGTACCGTCCATACCCTGCGATGGGGTAAAGGGGGTCGAACTGTTCAGGCGCGCCCGCAATGCCGGCGTCTCCACCAGCATTGATACGGTGTACAGTCCTTTGGATCGTTGGAACGGGACACGTGAAGTGTTGTCCGAAACAGATATAGCGATGCCCAGTCATCAGGAGGCCGCAAAGTTAACCGGCGAAGAAGAACCGCCGAGACAGGCCGCTTACTTGCTTAATCACGGCGTCAGAATCGCCGTGATTAAGCTGGGAGCGCAGGGCGCGGTCTTTTTCACTCAAGGGCAGCGTCCTTTTCAGGCGATCCCACCCCACGCTGCTGTGATGGATACAACGGGGGCCGGCGAAGCATTTTGCGCTGGGTTTGTTTATGCTTTTCTCAATAGATGGGACTTGATTGCTTCCGCAGAGTTCGCAGTCATGTGTGGCTCTTTTGCCACACAGACGATCGGTGGACCGACAGCCATGAGGCGGGCGAATCAAATGCTGACCCTTGCGCAAGACTGGAAGCCGTCGATCCGGTATCTATAGGCGGTTCTGCGATCCCTCACGCGCATTCAGATGCCGCGGCGCTTGGGCTTGAACTCATGCCTTGATACTTGCCGGAACCAAGTGCACCTGTTTTATATAGTTGTCCAGCTCCTGCGGATTTCTCCCCAGGGATGGGATGAGATTCATCGCATTCATCGCGGCGGCGGCCACCCCATACCGCATGCCGACCCATACATTCCTCTTCTGTACCATGCCATATGCAATCCCGGCGACGAGCGCGTCTCCGCAACCGACTGGATTTCGCGTGGTTACAGGGAGCGAGGGAATCCACATCGCCTGCGCGCCTTTTGAAACCAGCACCAATCCACGGGAACCAAGACTGACCAGTACATACGAAATATTCTTTTCTAAAAAGGGCAGTGATAATAGAACGATATCCGCCGTCGACAAGTGGGTGTCATTGATCCCAACCAACAACCGGAACTCTTCTTCATTCGGTTTGATCAGCAATGGACCTGCCGAAACCCCTTTCTTTAACGCCGATCCGCTCGAATCCAGATAAACGGGTATGGACAACCCATTATAATAATGAATAATCTCCGCGTACAGAGAATCTGGAATCCCCTTTGGAATGCTTCCCGAGATAACGACCAAATCCGGGTCTGGAATCAGTGTCGTCCAAAATTTGTGTATATCCCCCGCATGGATGGTCGGACCTGGTTCATTGATTACAGTGGTCCGGTTGCCCTCCACCACGGTCGTGCAGACACGACTGGACTGTTCGATCTGTGTAAACTCTTCCAATAGGCCGGCCTGCTTGCACTCGTGACGGATATACTCGCCAATGTATCCACCTGTGAATCCAACCAGCCGGACATCAATCTCGGGGTCAATTTCTTTCAAGAATCGGGCCACGTTGATTCCCTTGCCGCCCGGAATAGTGAGGCCGAGCTCAGAACGGTGAACATGGCCGGGTTGCAACACATCAAGCAGCACGGTTCGATCCATTGCGGGATTTAGGCACACAATCTGAATCATCGCGCGGTCTCCCCCATTAACAGTGACTGTTATCAACATCACATTAACATACTTTTTAACGTTCTTCAACAAACACAGAATGATTGTATTCTATCACATTCAAACAAATTCGCGGAGTTCATCCAACTTTGTCCCTGTGTAATGAAACCGGGTCACGGTCCCGGTTCTTCGGGAGGAAGGTGCGGGGGTTCGCTTTGCAGCAGATCGGAAAAGAGTTCGGCGGCTTTTGTGTGGAAGCGGGACTTGCGCAATACGAGCGAAAAGGACCGCGTGATGGGCATCCCCTCCATATGGATTGTGCGCAGGGTGCCGAGCGCGAGTTCTTTGCGGATGGCCCACCGTGACAGCACGGACAGGCCCAACCCCGCCTCCACCGCCTCTTTTACGGCCTGCGTGCTGCCGAATTCGAGCAGGGCGCAAGGGGTGATGCCGCACGTTGCGAACGCCCGTTCCGTTACCTCGCGCGTGCCTGAACCGGTTTCGCGCACGATCCACAGGGAGGCGCCCGCAGCGTTCGCCGGGACGACCCCGGTCCTGTGGGCGGCGAGCGGATGGGCCGCCGCAGCGACG
>JAJZZT010000019.1 GCA_021797415.1 Bacillota bacterium | reverse complement strand
GAGACCAAAATAAGACGCGATGCAGATGATCTCTGTGTTGCGCACAAGTCGATGAGCCAGGAAACTCCGATGGCGACGTTGGAAACCCCCGCCTAGGCGCGAAGCGCCAGGCGGAGGGAAGTTCATTGATGCCAAATGTCGTGCAGACCAAGCCGGCACTGGAAGCGAACGATCCAAAGAGATCGATGTGAGTCGATGTCGACCGCTGCGATCCTGGCAGCAGAATCGCGATCGCGATGATCGTCATAACGACCACGGGCGCGTTGATCAAGAAGATCCATCCCCACCAGAAGTGGCCCAGCAGCCAACCGCCGATGACGGGACCGATCGGGAGCGAGAGCATGGTGCCCACCATGAGGATGGTAACGGCTCTCGATCGGGATTCGTCACCGAACAAGACCGGAATCAACGCGGTCGAAAGGGGGATGACGAAGGATGCACCCAATCCCAGCATGATTCGTCCCACGATGAACACCCCTGCCGTGTGCGCGTCTGCACAGACGACTGAACTGGCGCCAAACACGACCAAGGCGGCCAGAATGAACTTCTTTCGGCCGTATCGATCACCGAGCAAACCGGCCGGCATCATGAGCGCGGCCACAACCAGGGTATACGCATCCATAAACCATTGGAGATCACTGGAAGAGGCGTGCAGAACGAGTGACAGCGTGGGCAGCGCCAGGTTCAGCACCGTCATATCCAAACCGACGGCCGCCCCAACCAACGTAAGTGCGGCAAGTATCCACCATTTTCTCGCATTAGCATAATGCATCCATTTTCCCCATCCTCTCGATAACGTTGAACAGAAATTATGACACTCAGTGACATTATGAGACGAATGACACTGAGTGTCAAGTGATATCCACACCACTTCCAAACGGACCGATAAATCGGTATGCTATGACGCATAGCCCGATTATGATGACAGACGGATAGGGCGAAAGGCGCGATAAATTCTGCGTGATCGTACTCTTGCGATCGCTCCACAAAACTGAAAATCCGCGGCGATCAGGCAGACCATCGGAGAACGGCATGGGGCGATCCAATGTTTGGAGGGTACCCGCTGCGAGGCGCCTGATGGTACAATTGTGCGGGAAGTGAGACCGTTCTGACGGTGTATGAGTTGCCACTGCCGCCATTGACCCGAGGGAGGTTGTTTCATGATTACTGCCAACGCACGCGCCACATTCAGTCCTGACGGGCCATTTCAGCTCACCACGATAGAACGCAGGGACCTTCAGCCACTTGACGTCCTCATTGAAATCCAATACGCCGGTATTTGCCATTCCGACATTCATACCGCTCGCGGCGAGTGGGGCCCGGTGCAGTATCCCCTCGTCACAGGACACGAGATTGCCGGAATCGTCACCGAGGTGGGTTCGGATGTCACGAAGTTTTCTGTTGGCGACCGGGTGGGAGTGGGCTGCATGGTCGACTCATGCGGAGAGTGCCATAACTGCCGCGAGGGTGAGGAGCAGTATTGTCTCAAGGGGAATACAGGCACCTATGCCGCCATGGACCGGTATGGGCAATATACCCAGGGCGGTTACTCCAGCCACATCGTGGTAACGGAAGGTTTCGTGGTCCGAATTCCGGGCAGCATCGGACTTGACGTCGCCGCACCGCTGTTGTGCGCGGGAATTACCACGTACTCACCGCTGCGCCATTGGGATGTCACACCAGGCAAGAAGGTTGCTGTCGTTGGCTTTGGCGGACTTGGACACATGGCGGTCAAGCTCGCTCACGCCATGGGGGCGGAGGTCACCGTTCTGTCACAAACGCTGAAAAAGATAGAAGACGGTTTGCGCCTCGGCGCGGATCACTATTACGCCACGAGCGATCCGGAGACATTTGAGAGATTGGCGGGTTCGTTCGACCTCATCGTGAACACGGTGAGCGCGAAGATCGATGTGAACGCCTATCTTTCATTGCTGGTGGTGGACGGTACACTGGTCAACGTCGGCGCGCCCCCGGAACCGTTGTCCCTGAACGTATTCTCCCTGATCGGCCGGCGCCGGTCATTCGCCGGATCGATGATCGGCGGAATTCGCGAAACGCAGGAAATGCTTGACTTTTGCGCGGAGCACAAGATTGCTCCGGAGATCGAGGTAATTTCCGCCAATCAGATTGATGAGGCGTGGGAACGCGTGCTCGCTTCCGATGTGCGGTATCGCTTTGTGATCGACATCAGCACGATGGGGAACGCATAACGCGGAATTCCGGCGACACATGACGGGCACGCCTATGCGGGTGTGCCTTATCGCTTCGCCCAACCCGATCAACTGGAACCCGTGGGGAGAAGAAGCGTTTTTAATTGGCTGGGGATATATCTGGCCCACCTTACAACAACGCGTGTTATCACGCTCAACTAGCCGCCGAGAAAGCTTTGAAGGCGGTGTTGTTGCATGATCACAACCTTGTATTTTATAAGACGGGGCGGAAATGGAGGAAGTCAAGATGAATGCGATTGAACTGGCAGTGTTAAATTTCCAAGAGGTTCGAAGGAGGTCGATCAAACTGTGGCGAGCCTTGCCCGATGAATGGTTGACATGGAAGGCGGATGACGAGGCATTTTCTTTTGGTGAGACCATTCGCCATGTTTGGACAAGCCAAGTATACTATCATGAATCGCTAAAGTTGGGTCAGTCATTACCGCATTATGAGGAACCATTCGAACATGATCCTATAACAGGCGTTGAGATTGAAATATCTAGGTCTGTCCCGTATTTTGAGGACTTTATCTCTTTTGTCCGAAGCCTTTCTGTAGAAGAGTTACTGGCACGGGAGCTTGACCGTTCGAATGTTGGATACGTTAGAACCTATGGGGATATGTTGAATCGCATTGCGTACCATGAATCCGTGCATACAGGTCAGTTCCTTCAATCTATGAGAAGTGCAGGAATACCACGCCCGAACATATGGGATTAAGTCTGATAGTATTGGCTCCTTTCTACAGGTAACAGGCAGTTTTGTTCAATAACGACAACTTCCTACTTTGGGGATAACAGTAGTAGGCTCGATGCCAAAAGAATGGCTTCCAGTTATTCCATGGGCGATCCGGGGGACAAAACGTGCCGATACAATCGAGCAGGCGTGATGACACAACAAAAAAATCGCCGTCCCCACGCCCTTTCCGGCAGTAAGAACGGCGATTTTCGGCTTTCTTGTTCGGCGCCACTTGTGTCCGCGGCTTTCGTTGCCACGTTGGCGCAACATCGTTGGATCCTGTTTCCCTTCCCGGATCCACTTTTTGCGATGGCGTTGGCTGGATCACATGATGATCACTCCCTCGTATCATGATACTGAGCATTTCCATCTATGATACAATACCATTGGCTGTTTTCCTTCGCGTTTCCCTCTCCCTTCTCATTGAAAGCGACAATCCGGGCTGAAGTATCCAATATTTAGGATGTTGTGAGGTATGGGTATCGTTCACCAAGGCGTGGTGAAGTGGTATAAGAGCCTGTTCAAAAAGTGGGCAGGTAAGATTTGCGCAGTGCAAGGGGACATGGGATAAACCGAATGTGCAGTGGATGTTATCCCATGTTCCCGAGCGTACGTTCTTGGGTAAGCGAGGGAGTATTTCTGGCGATGACGCGGCAATGCGCCGGGGAGTTCTGCCCACTTTTTGAACAACCTCTTAACGGGTGTATTGGCTCCCTGACTTCAATCTGAAGCAGATGAGATGATGATGTATGCCAACGAATCTACCCAACATCGTTCTCGTCATGACAGATCAACATCGCTTTGATTGTCTTGGCGTTACCGGAAATCCTGATGTCAGAACGCCGAATCTGGACAGTCTGGCGGAGCGCGGCGTGCTCTTTGACAACTGCTTTTGTACTGCGCCGCTGTGCACACCCGCCCGGTATTCGCTTCTGACAGGGCTCTATCCCCATCAACATCTCGGATGGGGAAATCGATCGACTGTTCCACCGGGACTCCCCACTTTTCCAAAGCAGTTGCGGGCGCGGGGATATAAAACGGCGGCAGTGGGGAAAATGCACCTCACTCCGGCGAGAATGGATGTTGGTTTTGATCGGATGCACTTGGCTGAACAGGATGGGCCTGGACGTTTTGAAGACGATTATCACGAATATTTGCGAAATTTGGATCTGCTCGATACACTCGATATCATGGATCAGAGAGCGGAGTATCGTGTCAAAGCGCCTGAGGAGTACTGGCGGTCTTTTGGGGCGATGGAATCTGACCTTGCCGAGGAGCATCATTCTACAGCTTGGATCGGAAGGAAAGCGATAGAAGAACTGGATCGCTGGGAGGGCGACGGCAATTTTCTCATGGTGAGTTTTGTCAAGCCGCATCATCCCTTTGACCCGCCCTTTCCGTGGAGCGAGAAGTATGACCGCGAGCGGCTCACGCTGCTGCCGGGGTGGGCAGAGGAGGGGCTGGAGCGCGATTTTGCGATGCAACGGGGCTACTTTGACAATCGAACTCTCACGGAACCCGCGCTGCAAAACGCGATGGCGCACTATTATGGAACGATTTCTCAGGTTGACCATTACATCGGACTGCTGGTTCAACGGCTTGCGGAGAGAGGATTCTATGAGAACACCATGATTGTTTTTACCAGTGATCATGGCGACTATCTGGGTTATCACCATCTGTTGCTGAAGCAAAATTACATGTATGATCCAGTCGTGAAAGTGCCTTTGATCATTAAGTTTCCAGAGGCTCATCGGGCCGGATCGCGACATTCAGAACTGGTAAGCCACATCGACATCGGCGAAACGGTGCTCCGTGCGTGCGGTGTGTCAGAGACGCCGGACTCGCAGGGGCTGGATCTTTCTTTTGCCGATGCGGGACGCGAGTTTATTTTTGCTGAAGAGGGCAGAGGCCGACAATACATGATCCGCACCCTGACGCGTAAGCTGCTGCTCACGCGAAATCGGAGTCAATCTGTATTCCTCGATCTGGAATCCGATGCGCATGAATGGAACAATCTCTTCGCTGATCCAGATCGAAAGGATGAGATCGAGGGCTTGCTGGGACAACTCATGGAGACCGTCCTTTTTGCGGCAACGACGCCCGAGTATCAGGATGTTCACGGAGTTCCCGTGACCCCCCGGATTGGGAAAAAGACATTCTTCTCGCCCGCAGAGATGGAGGACTGGATGCGCCAACGAATGAATAAAATCGGGAAAAATTAGCATCCCGATTGGGGTTCGGCATTCGTTTAATCTTTAAATATTGGATTCTGCCTCAGCCGCATCTCCTGATCTCTGTGAGCTTGCTCATCCAGCCTCTCCAAATCCGCCAAAGAGCGAAGTTCATCTTGAAGCTCCCGCGCCACGGACTGAAATTGCGGTTTTAGCGCCAAGTTGTCCATCTCATGCGGATCTTGCTCCAAATCAAAGAGCTGTGCCGGGCTTCCCACGTAGTGGACGTATTTGAACCGTCCCTTGCGCAGCATGAAGATGGCATGACTGACCCCGTGAGCGTGGTATTCACTGAACACGGCGCGATCCGCAGGCAGTGGCTGCTCCTTCCTTGCAGCGGGCAATAAAGACTGCCCCCACCAGTGGCTCGGTTTTTGCACCCCCACCGCGTCCGCAATCGTCGCGGTCACATCCAGCAAGGACACGGGAGTGTCGATGATCGTATCCGGAGAAACGGCGGGTCCTCTCATCAGCAGTGGAATCCCCACGCACGGTTCGTACATGGCGCTCTTCCACCACAACTCGTGATCGCCCAACATCTCGCCGTGATCACTTGTGTAAATCACCAGTGTCTGGTCTTCTAGGCCGCTTTCAGTCAGGGCGGCCATCACCCGCCCAACGTGAGCATCCACAAAAGAACAGAGCGCATAATACGCCGCGCGGGCGCGCCGGGCGCTGTGAATGTCGATTCTGTTCACATCGAAGTGCAGCCGCAATTCTTCCAGGACAGGGTGATGCGCTGCGCTTGGGAAGTCAATGGGGTCGCCGATCTCGTCTTCCGGATAGAGACTGAGAAAAGATTCAGGCGCGATCAATGGAAAATGAGGCGGGAGATAGTTTAGCCAGAGAACCCAAGGCTTCTCTGCATGCGGCGCTTCTTCGCGCAAAAACTCGATTGCGGCAGCAGTCTCCGCTTCCGTCGACGCTTCCCAATGATTTCCCCGCCCAGCTTCCAAAATTCGGTTTCTTCCGCCGGGCCGTGCACGCACGGGAGATCGGA
>JAJZZT010000033.1 GCA_021797415.1 Bacillota bacterium | reverse complement strand
TGTCATGCAACACGAAAGGCGCGATCAGTTTTGCCATCATCGGCGTGACGATGGACAGAAGCAACTCCTTTTTCGTCTTGTAGTGGCGAAAAATGGTCCCCTCAGCCACGCCGGCCTTCTGGGCGATCTCGCTCGTCGAGGTCGCGGAGTAGCCTTTTTCCGCAAAGATCTCGACGGCAGCCTGAATAATCCGGATCTGCTTGTCCGTCATCCCCTCGTCCTCATCGCTCGCATGCAGTATTTCCGACAGCCACTGTTCCATCTCGTCTGACATGCCGTCCTCTCCCTCGTTCGTCCGGTGTGTGACTATATCCTCCGATACTTCCGCAATGCAAGCACGTTGGCCGCCATGAACAAGACGGACAGTCCAAGCAAGATGGACAAATCCGGGTAGATATCAGAAAATCCCTGCCCGCGGATCATGACGTTGCGCAGGGCGTCCGCGCCATAGTACAGGGGCATGATTCTGCTCACGCCGCGCAGCCACGGGGCCATCGTGGAGGTGCTAAAGAGGCCTGAGAAGAATACCTGCGGCAGGATGACGATGGGGACGAACTGCATCATTTGAAATTCGGTATTCGCAAATGCCGACAGAAACGTGCCCAGTGTCAGCGCGGTCAATGACAGGAGGAGTGTGACGAGCAGAAGGTACAGAAATTCCCCTTTCATCATCATCCCCAGGACATTCACCGAAAACCAGGCGATGATGCACGCCTGGATGGTCGTGAATATGCCGAATCCCACGATATAGCCGACGACGATCTCCCACCGGCGCAGCGGCGTGGCCATGAGCCGTTCCAGGGTCCCGCTCGTGCGCTCCTTCAGGAAGGCGATCCCGGCGATGATGAACACAAAGAAGAAGGCGAACACGCCGATCAGGACTGGGCCGAAGTTGTCAAAGGAGGTCATGCCGGCAGAACCGTACAGGTAATGGATGACAGGCGCCTGCCGCTTCACGCCCGGGGGCTGCAACGCCTTTTGCAGCAGGAAGATGACCGCCGTACTCTTGCTTGGATTGCTGCCCTCGAGCAAGAGATGGGGAACCCGCCCGTCGAGCTGAATGGTCGCGTCAATCTTCCTCGACTTGAGCGCCGACACCGCCGCGCCCGATGTCGCGTAGTCCTGCACGACGGCGCCCTGGTCCGCGAGCCGTGTCGCAAAGCTCTGCGGCAGATCGATCGCCCCGAGCTTCGGCTCGTACGTGCTGCCGTTGAAGATCAGCGCCACCAGCCACAAGATCAAAAGCGGAGCCGCCATCATGAGAGCAAGGGTTCGTCTGTCGCGCAAGAACTGCCGTCCTATGCGAATGATCAGCGCGCGAATCCTCATGCGTGCACACCCCCGTATACCAGGAAAGCCGCTTCCAGCGTCTCTGTCCCTGTGGTCTGCTTCAATTCCTTCGGAGAGCCCGTCGCGATCAGGCGGCCGTCGCGAATCATCCCGAGACGGCTGCACTTCTCCGCTTCGTCCATCACGTGCGTGGTCACGACGATGGTGGTTCCTTCCTGGCTCATTTTCCACAGTTCATCCCAGATCGACATCCGCAACAGTGGGTCGATGCCGACGGTCGGTTCGTCCAGGATGAGGATGCGCGGACGATGCAAGAGGGCGATCGCGAGCGACAGGCGCCGTTTCATGCCGCCGGAATAGGTGGACACGAGGCCCTTCAGCGACTCCGTGAGGTTGACGAGTTCCATCATATCTTTAATGCGGCGTCTTTTTTCCGCCCCTCTGAGTCCAAACAGAGAAGCGAAGAAGTCGAGGTTTTCGCGCGCGGTCAATTCTCCGTACAGCGCATCCGACTGCGCCATGTACCCGATCTTGCCGATCATGTTCAACTTGGGCATGCGCACTCCAGCCACGTAGACTTTCCCATGCGTCGCCTCGTCGATACCGGCGATGAGCTTGACGAGCGTCGTCTTGCCGGACCCCGAGGGGCCCAGCAACCCGAATATCTCCGAGGGCCGTACGGCCAGATCGATATCCTGCAACACGAGTCTTTTGCCAAACCGTCGTTCCACATGAACCAGTTCGATGTCATGAACCATACCGTGAGCCCTGTGAGCCGCATCCTGCCGTGATTGCCCAGACACATCATTCACCTCTGCATTCGCCCCCCGAATAGAAGTGAGTGCTCACTCACATGATAGCGAAGTGAGATGGGAATAGCAACTCTGAACAATAGCAACTCTGAAGGTGACATTCGGCGAATTTACCAGGGGCTCCTTGCGCGTCGATTCAGCTGCGTAGTCACGGTCGTGGACTGGGGGTCAAAGCCGCGTAGTCCGTTCGCTTGTGCGGCGACCGCAAATGTTGGCTCTGCACCAGCAAAAAGACTGGGCAGCGGTGGAGTCTGAACGGATCCCCCGGATCGCTCTCGAGGATCATGTGCCGGTTCAGGAGGCCGATTATACTGATCATGAATAAGAGATCGGTTATATTCTGTCGACGGTTGCCACCAAAATGTGAAAGGAAGGGACACGATTATGCTGAATGACCTGCTGACCCCCACGCACTTGGTTTTCCTCCTGGTGTTGGCTCTCTTGATCTTTGGGCCGCGGCGCCTTCCCGAGATCGGGTCGGGAATGGGCAAGGCGCTGCGCGACTTTCGCATGGCCCTCACGCGCATCGACCAACCGGACCGGGATCGCGTGACACCCGCTCCAGACGCGGCGCGCGAGGATGAGGCGCAGCATCGGTGAGTAAAACGGATCAATGACTGAAGGAGGGTGACTCAGACATATGGATGACACCGACACGCCGCATGCAGCGTCTTCGGACGCAGGAAACAAACACAAGGACGATGAACCGCTCGCCACGCGAGGTCAGGTCGTGGCAAAGGGCGTCGCGTTTGGCCTTGGATTGGCCGCGCTCTCTCTGGGCCGTGCATCCGGCGAGGCGCAGGCCGCGACAGGGACGCCGCGACTGCACCTCGACCCCGCCAGGAACACGAGCTGGGAGGGATGGGACAATCCACAGCTCGCGGTTTCAGATGGCTGGGAGAACTGGCAAGCAATTCTGAATCCGGGACATCTTCCGGTCTATCACGATCGCTTCTCGCGGATTGACGCAGCCCGTCCCAAACACCACTGGGTTATGGTCATGGACCTCCGCAAATGCGTCGGCTGTCAGTCCTGCACGGTGGCCTGCAAGTCCGAAAACAACGTGCCCCTGGGCGTCTATCGCACGTGGGTGGACGTGTATCAGGAAGGCCAGACCGTTGCAAGTCCGGACGGGGATATCGTGGTGGACGGCCAGCGTTACCAAATGGACGTGAATGTCATGAACGTGCCCAAACTCTGCAATCATTGCGACGATCCGCCGTGCGTGGAGGTCTGTCCGGTCAAGGCAACCTACAAACGGGAGGACGGCATAGTGCTGGTCGATCCGGAAGTGTGCATTGGCTGCGGGACATGCATCAACGCATGCCCGTACGGTGCGCGTTACATGAATCCCGTTTCCCATACGGCGGATAAATGCACGTTTTGCGTCGAACGGGTGGATCAGGGTCTGCTGCCGGCGTGCGTGCTGAGTTGCGTGGGGCGCGCCCGCGTCTTCGGAGACGCGAATGATCCGCAAAGCGAGGTGTCCCGTCTGCTGGCGCAGTATCCGCACGTGGTCCGCCATGCGGAATTCGGAACCGCGCCGCAGGTCTTTTACATCGGAATGAGCGGCGAGATTGCGACGGCCGACGACCCGGACATCCAGCACATGGTGTTCACGTACACCGGCAACGCCAACAGCATCGCGGCGGCGGACTGACGCGGCGCGCGCCATTCACAGGGGGGAGGAAACGATATGCCGCTTGACACGTCTCCATTATTAGGGCTGGAACACGTGTATTGGGGCATTTTGATCGTGATTTATCCGTATCTGTCGGGCCTGGTCGCGGGTTCTTTCATCGTGGGTTCCCTTGCCAAGGTATTTGGAGCAAAGAAGTTTGAACCGTTGGCGAAAATCTCGGTGATGGTCACCCTGGCGTTCCTCTTGGTGGCCGCCATGGCGCCCCTGGCCGACGCGCGTCAGCCCATGCGGTTTCTGGAACTGTATACTCGTCCCCATGTTCCGTACGCCCCGATGGGACTGTTCACGCTGATCTGGACCACGTATGTGCTCCTGGTCCTCGTTGAAACGTACTTCATTTTTCGCGTGGACAATATCTATCTGGCGACGCATGCGGCAGGCTGGCGCAGGACGTGGCACAGCTGGCTGACGCTGGGATCGCGCGATACTTCCGACGCCAAACAAAGACGGGACCACACTGTGCTCGTGGTGCTGGCCGCGGTGGGGATTTTTCTGGCGTTCGCATTCCACGGCTATATCGGCTTCATCTTTGGCGCTTTAAAAGCCCGGTTTCTCTGGAGCAACCCGCTCATGATGCCGCTTTTCATCGTCTCGGCCATCGTGTCCGGGATCGCCTTGATGATTCTGGCCTATGTCGGCATTCAGGGCGGGCTGGTGGGACGCAAAACGCTGAACGCGGACATCCTGGACGGCCTATTGAAGCTCCTGATGTGGGTCATCTTTGTCGATTTGTTCCTGGACATCGTCGACCTGCTGAACAGCAGCGTGTCGGCGTACACCAACGAGTCGGTGTACGAGGGATTTCACGCCATCTTCATGGGCGGGCCGCTGACGTTCATGTACTGGGGCCTGCAACTCGGCTGTCTCGTTCTCGGCATGGTATTGACGTTTTTCCGGCGCCTGCGACAGTCCCCGCTGTGGGCCGGTGTTACCGCGTTCATTGTGTTGATCAGCGTCTTTGCCATGCGGTACAACACGGTCATCGGCGGCCAGTTGCAGCCCAAGGTGTCGCAGGGCCTCGTGGCCTATGCGGTGCCGTGGCTGGGGCGGGACAGCGTGCAAACCGCCGTCGGAATCTATGGGATTGTATTTCTCCTGTTGAGTCTGCAACTCCTGTTGTTGCCGTGGGAATCGACCTGGATCACGGCCTGGGCGCATGGGCGCGACGGGATGGCAACGCATGAGGAGGCGCGGCAATGACCAGGAAAGACAAGGAGATTTCCCGTCGCATGTTCGTGGTGGGATCGGTCGGTGCGGCGAGCGCCCTGGCGACACTGTGGGGATCCTGGCCGTGGCTGCCCGACATGTTCCGGCGGCGGGGCACGTATGTGTACCCGATGCGCACCGAACTCTGGAAGGGCGTGGATGTCCGCTACAGCGTCTGCAGACAGTGCCGGAGCGACTGCGGCCTTGAGGCGCGCGTCTTTAACGGCGTCCTGATGAAACTGGACGGCAACCCCTATCACCCCAACACGACGGAACCACAGTTGCCTTATGCGACTTCCGTGGAAGAGTCGCTGCGGGTGGACGCACCGCACTCCCTGTGCGCACGCGGTCAGGCGGGCCGACAGACCGTGTACGATCGCTATCGCGTCTTCTTCCCGCTCAAACGGGTGGGTCCCCGGGGAGCGGGCAAGTGGCAGACGATCGGCTGGGATCAACTGATCCGCGAGGTGACGGAAGGCGGCCTGCTCTTCAAACACGTGCCGGGCGAGGAGAACCGGCATGTGGAGGGGTTTGCGGATCTGTGGCGACAGGGCCGGGGCCCCAATACGCCGGTCGATCCCTTGCACCCCGATCTCGGGCCGGTCACCAACCAGTTCGTCTTGTTCTGGGGGCGCGCGGAACCTGGACAGTCGACGTTTCTCACGCGGTTTGCCACCGCTCTTGGCTCTGTCAATGCGCTGCCGCACGTGGGCATCTGTGAACTCAACCACCACGTCGCGACGATGCAGTCGCTCGACGGCAAGATTGCCATGCTCAAGCCGGACGTCGCGCACGCGGAGTACGTGATCTGGTTTGGAGCCAACATCTACAACGCGAATTTTCCCATGCAGACACTGGCGCGCAAGGTCGCGCAGGCGTCCGCCGAAGGTTCACTCCAGTTTGTGCTGGTCGACCCCAATACGCCAAACAGCGCGGGCCGGGCGCAGCGCCACGTGAAAATCCAGCCGGGAGGCGACGCGGGACTGATCCTGGGCATGATCCGGCGCATCATCGAGCAGCACCGCTATCAGACCGTGTTTCTCTCGTCCCCAAGTTATGAGGCCGCGCAAAAGGCGGGGGAGCTTGACTATACGAACGCGAGCTGGCTCGTCATTCACGACGTGAATCACCCGGATCAGGGCCAGTTTTTGACCGCTGCGGCCGCCGGACT
>JAJZZT010000096.1 GCA_021797415.1 Bacillota bacterium | reverse complement strand
CCCTGCGCGACCGCGCGCGTCGCCACGCGGTGCATCACCTTGATCTCATGATCCGCCAGCCAGTGTTCCACGTAATCGCGCAGTTTGTCCGAAAATCCGTTCAGAACGCGGTCATTGCGGTCAATGATGGCAATATTGAGATCCGGTCTCGTCTCGCGCAGTTCGGCCGCCAGTTCAACCCCCGTCAGACCAGCGCCGACCAGCATTACCTGGCGGTACGCATCTAGCGTTAGCAGTTGCTGCCCCGTAACCTGCGTCCGTTTCAGCGTCTGAAGGCCCAGCGCGTAGTCCGTCGCTCCGGGCAGACCATGAAAGTGGTCCACGCACCCGAGCGCAATCACCAGCGCATCGTACGGCACTTCTCCCGCCTCTCTCAACTCCACCCGTTTGGCGTCCTGGTCAATCCGGACGACCTCGTCAAACGCGAGACGCAGTTGGGGATGAACGGGAAACGGCACCGTGACATCCTTGAGCGATACGCTCCCGGCCGCAATGCTGTAGAACTCGGTCTTCAGGGGACTCTTCGGCAATCTGTCCACGAGCGTCACGCGCACATCGCCTGGCAGATGATCGAGAATGGAGCGCAGGAAGAACATCCCCGCGTAACCGCCGCCGAGAATCACTATTTCTTCCGCCATGACCGCACCGCGACCTCCCACTTCGCGACGCTGTGTCCCAGGAACAGGGGATAAGCCCGCCGCGCAGGCGATCTCGTGCCCATGCCCCCGGACGCCGCTGTCTGCATTGTACGGTTTCTACCCAGAAAATGCGAGATCGCCTGTACCGTCGCATGATCGTCTTCCTGATCAACCCGGATTTTCATGTTCGTCAGGAGATCGGAAGAAGACGATCATACGAGTCTCATGGGCAAGAGCAATTGGATCGCACATCCCCAAGGGACTTTAGCCCATGTCCACCGAGGATCCCGCCGCCTTTTGGAACGGACTGCTCAAAATACTTTGCGCAACTGCCTCCGGCTGTGAGGATCAAGCTGGCTCTCCGCAGGAAGCTCGCAACGGCGCCCACCCACATCGGTGAGCATGTGGCGTCCATCTCCGGCAGGCCGCAGGTGTTCATGCAGATTGGGCAACACCAGGCGAAGCGGTCCGCGGTCCGTCTCGACCTCCCATCTCCATGACGACGGATCCCGGACGATGCGAACAATCTTTGTCACGACAGGCACGTGGTAGCGCAACCGAAGATCGCGTTGCGCCTCGTCCCTACTCGCTTCGTCCAGGTCGGAGAGGCGGGAGAGCACGCCGATCTCCTTGCCTTCTCCGTCGCGCAGCGCGATGAATTCTGTCGGGCGCGTGAGAGGAAAGGCGCGCAACAAGTTCACCTGCACATGCTCGGCGCCGTCGACAAGCGCCGAAAGAACTCCCCCCGGACGGCGCCAGAACGTCACGGACGCCGGATCAAGCACTCGCCACTGCGCGAAATCGCCGTCCGCGCCCTCGTCCTGCCAGCGCTTCTCAGGCGCAGGTTCCCGGTTTTCTTCTGTCATCCGTCCACCCCCTTGATGCGGGAAAGCTCCCGCTGCGCCTGCACAAGCCCGTGATACACACCCTGCGAACGCAACAGCTCTTCATGGCTGCCCGATTCGACGATCCGCCCTTTCTGGATCACCACAAGCCGGTCCGCATTGCGCAATGTGGACAGGCGGTGAGCCACCGCGAACGTTGTCCTGCCTTTCACGAGGCGCGCCAGGGCTTCCTGGATCTGGCTTTCTGTCTGCGTATCGAGCGATGCTGTGGCCTCATCCAGAATGAGGATGCGAGGATCGTGCAGGACAGCGCGAGCGATGGCGATCCGCTGTTTTTCCCCGCCGGACAGGCGGTGTCCCCGTTCCCCCACCCGCGTGTCATAGCCGTCGGGCATGTTCAGGATGAAGTCATGCGCATTGGCAATCTTCGCAGCCCGGATGATCTCATCGGTCGATGCGTCCGGTTTCGCGTACGCGATATTTTCCGCGACGGTCCCGTCAAACAGAAAAGTCTCCTGCAGCACCACGCCGATCTGCCTGTGCAGGTCTTCCTGCGGCACACCGCGCAGGTTGATCCCGTCCACCTCCACACTGCCGCGGTCGGGGTCGTAAAAGCGGCAGATCAAGTTGATCATGGTCGATTTTCCTGCACCCGAGTGGCCGACAAAACCGATCATCTCGCCCGCCGACACATCCAGATCGATATCCTGCAGTACAGGCCGGTGCGCTTCATAGCCAAACGTCACATCGCGCATCGTCACGCGCCCGGCAATCCGCGGCAGCGGCACGGTGCGTTCGGCCTCCGGAACGTCAGGTCTGGCGTCAATGATCTCAAACACCCGGTCGGCCGCCGCCATGGCGTTGCTGATCCAGTTGGACAATTGGCTGAACCATTGAAGCGGGCCGAGAAACATGGCGAGGTACGCGTTGAACGCAATCAGCGTTCCGATACTCATGCGGTCGTGCAGCACGGACTGGCCGCCGTAGTACCAGACAAACAGTCCGCCGATTCCCGTCAGGAAGGCGAAAGCCGGAAACACGCCCTGCCAGTAGCCGTTCATGCGGACCGTCTGCGCCACGAGATCCCGGTTGGCCAGTCCGAACCGTTCCACTTCGACCGTTTCCTGGCCGAACGCCTTAACCACCCGGATGCCCTGCAACGAATCCCCGACAAGGCTGTTGATCCGCAGGACCGCACGCCACTGGCCATACCAGAGATTGCGCATGAACGGCCAGATGAGCGTCGAAGCAATGAGCACGACAGGCGTTGTCAAAAACGCCAGCAGCGCGAGCATGGCGTTCAGCCGCAGCATCACGATGAAGATGGCGACGATGGTGAGCACCTGGCCGGCCAGATAAATAATGCCGTCCGTGAGAAACTGGCGCATCGCGTCCGCGTCTCCGTTCACGCGTGAAATGAACTGCGTCGTCTGGCGCCGATCGAAAAAAGCCATCGATTGGCGCATCAGCGAATGGTACACGTCCCGCCGGATGTCGCCCATCATCCGGCTGCCGATGGTCACGGCGAGGTACCCGCGCACGGTCTGCAGCACCATGCGTACAAGGCTCACGGCGAACAGCGACAGGACGAGCCAGATGAGTGCGCCGGCGATGGAATGCGGCTGCAAAACCGTGTCCACGATCAGCTTGATGAGATAAGGCGGCGCCAGGTCGACCAGCGTGGCGGCGATCAGCGCACCCCCGGCCGCCGCCATCTGCCTCTTGTACGGTTTGGCGTACGCGACAATCCGGCTCAGAACGCGCTTTCTGTCCACGCACACCGGACACACGTCCGTCCCCTCTTGCAGATGCCCGCCACAGCGCTTGCAGTGCCGCGGGATGTCCTGCGCCGACGGTTCCGGCAACGGCTCATCCTGCGCAAAACAGTTGAGCGCCTGCGCCACATGGCCGAACTTGCGCCCGAGCGCGGCGGAATAACACGCGAAAAGCAGCGGGCCATCGGTGGTCTCGAGGATCAACTTCCCGCCGCCGACGCCATTGTCAAGCTTTGCAGCCTGCAGTTGCGGGCGCGTTACGCGCTCGACGCACCTGCCGTCCGGTGCGTAACACGACACTCCCGCATCATCGAGGACGATCCACCGCGGCTCGATAAAACCGCTTTCATTCAAGTCGGTCGAGACGCTCATCCGTACCCCGGCCGCGTCGTCCAACCTGATTGCCCCCGGAAGTTCCTCCAACAACGGCAACCTCATCTCTCCCCGTACCATATTGGAAAATCCGCGCAACAGATCCCATTCCATGTCCCCGGAGACATGGAATGGGCGTCGCGCCGCGGCGTGGAAAATCTATTCGGAATATGCGGCATTCCCCAGTTTACTACATCCAATGCCCCAGATCGAGATCATTTCGCCCGCAAAAATCGCCGCGGCGTCTTGCGTCGCGCGATTGAACCGTCTACCGGGAACCTCCCGCCGCCTGCGCCACCACGAGCTGTTGCTCCTGCTTGGCCGGCGCGGCTTCATTTTCCTCCAGCGAACGCTGTTTCATCTCCGGCAGCGTCACCACGGTCAAGGCCGCGCCAAGCGCGGAAACCAAAGCCAGCATCCCCATCGTCGGGCTGAGGCCAAACTGCTTTAGCACCAGAGGGAGCACGAACGCCCCCAGGAAAGCGCCGATCTTGCCGCTCGCCGCGGACAGTCCGTGCGCGGTGCCGCGAATGTTCGTCGGAAACACCTCCGCGGGGACGACGAAGGTGGTCGTGTTGGGTCCAAACTCGATGAAAAAATAACTGACGGCGTAGATGGCGAGAAAGGCGAGCGGCGCCTGAACCACGCCGGGCACCAGGAAAATCGCCAGATAAGCGGCGGCCATCACGCCAAAGCCGAGCGTCTGCACCGTCTTGCGTCCAATCCGGTCGAGAAGGAAGGCGGCCAGATAGTAACCGGGCAGCGCGGCGACAAGAAAAACGGCGGCCGCCACGAGCACAGTCTGCACGAGTGGCGCGCCGGGCAGCAGGGCTTTCAGGATCAATTGCGAGGAGACGCCGTTGCCGTAAAACGCCACGTCGATCAGGAACCAACTGCCACAAGTCCCAAGCAACCGGACGAGGTTGCGCGCCGTCCACATCGACCGATTTCCGGCGGCCCTGTTCGCGGTCGCGGCTTCCGTTCGCTCCCCGGCGCCGGTCAGATCGGCCACCACACTCGCCGCTTCCGCAACATTCTGTTTCACATCCAGCAGGTAGCGGGGAGTTTCCTTGAGCGTCCGCCGCAAGTAGATGACGGACGCCGCCGGGACCGCGCCGAGCCCGAGCATGAGGCGCCACGCGAGACTGTGCGGGATGCCGGTCGAAAGCAGCAGGGACGCGACGAGCGGACCGGCAAGCAGGCCGAGGCCCTGCATGGAGAACACCAGGGTGACCAGAAAGCCGCGGTTTTTCCGGTTGGAGTACTCACTCATGATGACTGAACTGCTCGGATAGTCGCCGCCCACGCCGAAGCCGACCATGGCGCGAAACGCGACAAGCCATGCAAACGATGGCGCAAACGCGGACAGCACCGCGCCAAGCGTGAGCAAAATGACTTCCACGCCGTACATTGCCCGTCTCCCGAGAATATCCATCAGTCGCCCGAAGACGAGCGCTCCCAGGGCGGCGGCCGCGAGAGACGTGCTGTTCAGCACGGCCAACTGCGCGGTGGAGAGATGCCATAAAGGAGTGAGAATGGCCGTCACCGTACCGATAATGAAAAGATCATACGCATCCGTAAAAAAACCCATACCCGTCGTCAGCACCGCACGCCAGTGGAACTTCTGCAAACGGCTCTCATCAAACGCGCGCAAAACATCGGAAGATGAAGACACTGTGAAACGGCCCCCTCATAAAAGTGGTCCACGGTTCTTCGAACCCGGACGATCATCCGGCTACCCGCGGGGACAGCCGCTGCTCCCCGCCGCAACGCGGGGCAAAACTCTATTTCCACACTGATGATAGCCCGTTTTGCTAAAGAAACCGTGTTGTTTATGTTGTGGAATTGTAAAGGAATGTGAAGGCGCTCTCCCGGCGGGACACCGGCAAAATAATTTGCATATCCGCACTCTGCAAGAGGTTGTTCAAAAAGAGGACAGGTTCTGCAAATAATCCGCACATCCGGTTGACAAACGCGGCGTTCTCGTTGAAGATGGCTGTATCCGCAGTCGCGTGGTATACGTGTTGATGCAAACGTTTGCATTGGTGCGTAACCTCCGAGGACATGGGATAAACAGAAATTTCACAGGCGAGTGCCGGCAGATATAGCGTTTGACTGAAACCTCAAACGCTATATCTGGAATCAGATCGCCTGCGCAGTGGACTTTATCCCATGTCCCCTTGGACATGGGATGGGTCAAATCCGGCAGACGGATAAAGGGGGAGAAAGCGTTGTCATTTGTTGACCGGGCGCGCCTCAGGCGCATCCTGCACACCATCGCAGCCATCGTGTTCGCCGCATTCATGACTTTTGCGGCGACCATCCCGGCGCTTGCCCAGACCTCGGGCAACTCCACGACGGTCATCGTGCATTATCACCGTTTTGACAACAACTATGCGGGCTGGAATCTCTGGATGTGGCCGTACGCGCCGCAAAGCCTGAACGGCGCGTCATACAACTTCACCGGAACGGATTCGTTCGGGGAGGTCGCGACGGCCCAGATTCCCGGCAACAACACGCAGGTCGGCGTCATCGTCCGCCTGGGAAACTGGCAGGCGGAGGACATC
>JAJZZT010000386.1 GCA_021797415.1 Bacillota bacterium | reverse complement strand
AGGCGCGCAACCTGGCAGTCCTGCGGGAAGGCCGGGTGTTGCAACCGTGCGCAATGGGACTGCGGCGACGGTCGGGCGGCCGCACTCTGCACGGCAGTCCGGCGGCGGCGCAAAACGGCGGGGCGGACCGGGTGTCAAAGGGGAGAAGCGGCCTTGATGAGAACGGGTGAGGCGGCGTTGCTGGCAGTGTTCGGGCATCCCGTGGGTCACTCGCTCTCCCCCGCGATGCACCGCGCCGCTCTTTGCGCCACTGGCCTGATCGGGGACTATCTGGCGTTTGACGTGGCGCCGGGGACGTTTGCGGCGGCGCTTTCCGCCGCAGGTACGCTTGGGTTTCGCGGTCTGAACGTGACGATTCCGCATAAAGAGGCGGCGTGCGAGGCGGCGGACGATCTGCTGCCTGCGGCGGCGCGGATCGGTGCGGTCAACACACTGCTGCGCGACGGAGGGCGATGGGTCGGCGACAATACGGACGGCGCCGGGTGGCTGGATTCTCTGAAGGAAGAATTGGACGTGGCGCCCGCCGGGCTGCGGGTGGCCCTGCTGGGGGCGGGCGGCGCGGCGCGCGCCTTGGGCGACGCGCTGTTGAGCGGAGGCTGTGAACATCTGACCGTGTACAACCGCGATCCGGCGCGCGCAGAGGCGCTCTGCGCCGTACTGGCGCGCCATCACGGGGGACAAAAGGTACGCGCGGCCTCCACGGCGCAGCTTGACACCCGCTTCGTGGACCTGCTGGTGAACACCACGCCACTTGGCATGCAAGGAAGGTGGGAGGGCATGATGCCCTGCGCGCCGGACAGTCTGGGGCCGCGCCTGATCGTGAGTGATATCGTGTACCGTCCGCAGCGGACGCCTTTGTTGGAAGCCGCCGAACTGCGCGGTGCGCGTGTTCACGGCGGACTGGGGATGCTCGTGCACCAGGGCGCGCGCGCCTTTGAACAATGGTTTGGCGTGGCCGCTCCCGTGGAGCAGATGCGCGCGGCCGTTCGCGCGGAACTCTCGCACGATTGCGCATTTGCGGGAGATTGACCATGAGAAGGCTGTGGTATAATTTCGAGGAGCGAAGCGCCGCAGGAGTGAGCGGAGCGACGCGCATGAGGCGGGTGGTCGGTCTCTGATGGCACCTTCAGACGGGGTGTGTTTGTTCGGAGGCACATTTGATCCGCCCCATGTCGGTCATCTGATGATGGCGGAGGTGGCGCGTGAGACGCTCGGCGTGCGACAGGTGGCTTTCATACCGGCCGCCGTACCGCCGCACAAGCCGGCTGTCGGCATCGCGCCGCTGGCGGACCGGATTGCCATGGTGAGAGAAGCGATTGTGGGTTTTCCTGATTTTGTGCTGTCGACAGTGGAAGCGCAGAGACCCGGTCCAAGTTATACCGTGGATACCGTGCGGTTTTTTCTTGCACAGGGTCGACGCCCTCTGTTCTTGTTGGTGGGAGCCGATATGTTGGAGGATTTTCCAAATTGGCGGGAAGCGGATGAATTGGGCCGTCTCCTGACAGTGGTGGCGGCGCCGAGGCCCGGCAAGGATCTGTCCGCGCTGGCTGCGGAGCATGCCGGGCGCTATGGGCAGTCGCCCGTTTCTCTGGAGATGCCGGGGCTGGATATTGCGAGCAGTTGGATTCGTCGACGCATTGCCGCGGATTTGCGCGTGGAGCCATTGTTGCCCGGCGGCGTGTGGCGCATCATCAAAGAGAGGGGGATGTACCGCCTGTGAACGATCTGGAGATGGACGCCAGGCTGCGCTTGAGCGAGCGCCGTTTCCGGCATGTCCGGGGAGTCGTGGAGGCGGCACGCTCTTTGGCTGAGCGGTTTGGCGCTTCTGTCCGCGACGCGGAGACCGCCGCGTGGCTGCACGATATGTTTCGCGAGGTGCGGGAACCTGAATTGCGCGCGCTGTTCGCACAGGCGGGGCTCGCTGTGCCGCCCGGTCCGCCGCAGACATGGCATGGGCCGCTGTGCGCCGCGCGCATGGAGCGCGATTTTGGCATAGCCGCAGGCGCTGCGGTGCACAATGCCGTGGCGTGGCATACGCTGGGGCATCCGCAGATGGACCTGCTGGCTCAGATTCTGTACGTCGCGGACGCGGTGGAACCGACGCGGGAATACGAGGGCGTCGACCGGCTGAGGGAGATTGCCTGGCGCGATATCGAGGAAGCGGCGGCCATGGCCGCCGATATGTCGATCGCCCACCTGCTGGCCACACGGCGGGAGATCGCTTTGCAGACGGTGGAGTTGCGCAATCGGATATGGGGCCGGGGACATGAGATCCAGTCTTCTTTGCAGGCGCAGTGATTCGGACGGGGAAGGACAACGATTCGAGAGGGAGGCTTGCCCATGCCTGAGCAGTGCATGGAGTACGCGAAATTGGCCGCGAGTGCAGCCGAAGACAAAAAGGCGAGGGATGTGGTGATTCTCGATATCCGCTCGCTGTCCGTCATCGCGGACTACTTCATCATCTGCAGCGCCAATTCCCGTATCCAGGTACAGGCGATTGTCGATGCCATCAAGGATAAGCTTGAGGAACAGGGTCTTTCGTGCAAAGGCGTCGAAGGCAAGGATGAGGCGAAGTGGGTGCTGATCGATTTTGGCGATGTGGTGATTCACGTATTTCAGGAGGAGGAGCGGAACTTTTTCGGCCTGGAACGACTTTGGGGCGATGCGCCGCGCCTTCCCGTCTCGGTATGACCACACCCCGGCACAGCGGGGTTTGACAGGTGGATGGCATTCTTGTATCAAGGGTTTGCGGCGGTGTATGACCGTCTTATGGGCGACGTGCCGTATGCTCGTTTTGCCGGAGTATTTGAAGAGGCCGTCAAACGGTCGCAACTCGCTCCGGCGAGCGTTGTCGATCTGGGCTGTGGAACAGGCGCGATGTTTTCCTATCTGTTGGAGTACACGCAAAAAATCGTCGGCGTGGATGCGTCGGAATGGATGCTGGCGCAAGCGGCGGAGCGGGCAAAAGGCGATCCCCGCATCCTGCTGATCCACGGGCGCGCCGAAACATTCCAGATCCCCGGACGGGCGAAATGGTGCGTCTCCTTTTGCGATGTGCTCAACTATGCGCAGGATGTCACAGAATTGCGCCGGACGTTCCGGCGCGTCCATCGCGCGTTGGAACCGGGCGGCTATTTTCTGTTCGATCTGCTGTCGGAACGCTACCTGGCGCAACGGGTGGGATCCGACGCGTATTTCGAGGTTGCGGACGATGCCGCGTATCTGCTTCGCTCGACCTGGAACGCGGAGACGCACTCCATCGCGTATGACCTCGTCGTGTTTGCAAAGACTTCGGACGGACGCTATGAACGGTATGACGAGCGCCACGTGCAGCGGGCGTTTGATCCGGAGTGGATCCGAAATGCGCTGGGTGAAGAAGGGTTCACAGCCGTTGAGGTGGGAGGCGACTTTTCCTTTTCTCCGATGGCTGACTCGGCCGGGGATGGGCAACCGGATCGCTTTTTTTTCCTTGCGAGACGCACGGGGTAGGAACAAAAAAATGTCGACCGGCGGGAAACTGTGCGATACGCCGGATTCCGGCACAGATCGTCCGCACGGCGAACCTTGTCCCATGCAAACCTTACTTATCGAGCCTGTTCAAAAAGGGGGCAGGTAAGATTTGGGCAGGGCAAGAAAGCAGCCAGAAATGCGGACCTAGAGGACCTTATCCCATGTCCCCCGGATGGCAGTCCTCCGATGCCCGCATGCTCACGCGATACTGGACAAACGCCTGCAGATACTCCGGATTGTTGCGGAAAAATGAAACGAGACTCATGAACTCCCTGAGTGTCTGAGGGCTCACGTGATGTTCGATCCCCTCCACGTCCGCATGGACGATCTCCTCGGGCAATTCCAACATATGCAGCAGGTCCTCCAGCATGCTGTGCCGGTGTTTCATGGCGCGACCCGTTCGCTCCCCGGATTTTGTCAGGACGATCCCGCGGTATTTCTCGTATGTCACGTAGTCCTGTTCATCCAGCTTTTGTAGCATCTTTGTCACGGAAGACGGCTGTACAGCCAAGGAAGAGGCGATGTCGGAGACCCGCGCGTATCCCTTGTCTTTCATCAATTCATAAATTTTCTCCAAATAGTCTTCCATGCTTGGGGTCAACATACGGAGGCCCACCTTTGTAGAGATTGTTCAAAAAGGGACGTGGATTATCACATGTTCCTTAGTGGAGCAGTGATAATCCAAATTCAAGCAGGCGCACTACAGTACATTTCGTGTCCGAGGCTCTAATCGGACACGAAATGTGGAACCATTGCGGCCTGCACAGGGGACTTTATCACTGCTCCCCTAGTCATGTGATGCCGAAAAGCTGTGAATGCAGGTTTTCATTGTACAATATTTGTTCCTTCCGCGCATGACACACGAAGACATCGTAACTGTATGTATTGCGAAAAGGATTTGCCAGCCGACCGCCGAACGGTTTAGTACCTGTTCAAAAAGGGATCAGATAAGATCCGCGCAGTGCAATGGGACATGGGATCGACCGAATGTGTAGTGGACTTTATCCCATGTCCTCAAGGACAATCTCTTCAAGGTTTCGGGGGTGGGCGGATGCGCGGATGGCTGAGAGACCGACAGGATGTCGTTATGTTGGGAGGGTTTCTTGTCGCAGCATGGGCGTTCTATTTTGTATTTGGCCAGCCTGTCGGGAAACAGGCTGCGGTGGTCGCCCGGCCCGCTTCGGTACAGACGGTGGCCGCTGTGCCTACACAGTCGCGCATGGAAGTGTACATTACCGGGGCTGTCCGCAAGCCGGGTTTGTACAGATTGCCCCTCGATTCCCGGGTGGCGGCGGCGATCGCTGCGGCGGGAGGCGCCTTGCCTTCGGCGGATGTGAACGGTATCAATCTGGCCGCTGTGGTGGAGGATGGGACGCAGATTGTCGTTCCCGCCCAAGGGACAGAAGGGCCTTCGCTTCAGGGAGTCGGACAGGCGCCGGCTGGCCATAAGATACAGATGCAAGGCGATCAGTCGGGCACACGACGCGGACGGTCGAACAAGCTCCAACCGGGAGAGCGGATCGGGATCAACAAAGCGTCCATTGCGCAGTTTGAGGAACTTCCCGGCATCGGGACCAAACGGGCGCATACGCTCTACGCCTATAGGACGGCGCACGGACTCTTTTCCAGTCTCGCACAACTGGGTGATGTGCCGGGAATCGGGAGTAAGGAACTCGCCCGAATCCTTCCTTATGTCACCCTGTAAGAGGTTGTTCAACAAGGGGGCAGAACTCCCCGGCGCATTGCGGCGTCATCGCACGCGGCGCGCCGTCACGTAGTTGTTTGCCCAATAGTATGGGTTGTCAAGAAGGTCAATCTCCACTTTCGTGCTTGCGGCGTCGATGAATTTTCCCTGCCCGACGTAGATTCCCACATGGGATATGCCTCCAGATGTATCAAAAAAGACGAGATCACCCGGACGAAGTTGCGACTTGGGGACATAGACGCCCATCTGGGCCTGTTCCGCAGCCGTGCGAGGCAGATTGATGTCAAACTTCGCGAACACGTACTGGACAAAACCCGAGCAATCGAATCCGGAAGGACTTGTCCCGCCCCAAACATAAGGATCGCCAAGGTATTGTTCGGCTGTGAGAACAATCTGCTGACCGAGCGACGGGGGGTGGGGCGAAGACGAGGACTGCCGGGGAGGCGTGGGAGTTTTAGCGGCATCGAGAGTGATCATGCGGAAGATCTGGGGGGTGACGCTGTCTGACGCTCCGAGCGCGTGCTGTTTTTTGAAGGCGATGACGGCGTGTTCCGTCACTGGTCCGAAGTAGTCGGTCGTATGTACATCGCGAGGGAAAAAACCAAGTTTTTTCAGATCGTGCTGTATCTCATGGACTCTCTGATTCTCTGTCCCGAGGGACAAGTTATCTGACGGCGACGGCGACGTGGCGGCGAACACCTGGCTTGTAGGCAGGCACAAGAGTATGAGTGTCCCCATCAGGGAGCTTGTCAGACTGACGGATGAGAGGCGCAAAAAAAAACGAACCCCTTTCACATGCTTTCGAGGTTAGTTGACGGGTTCGGGCAGAAAGGTTGCCCTTCCAAGACGCATGGATTCACCCCGGATGTTGCTTCCCCCGTACCGATCAGAGTGGATCGGATTCAGCATTTTCACTCTGCGCTCATTCTATCAGTTACGACAAAGTATGACAAGGGGATTGTTGCATTTTCGCAAAGGAGAC
>JAJZZT010000086.1 GCA_021797415.1 Bacillota bacterium | reverse complement strand
GTCTAAAGTGAAGCATGTCCACATCCGTGATTGCAAAGGACAAAATACCGGTCCGGGACCGATTCAACTGCAGGCGTGCGGTCGCGGCGATATTGACCTGGCCGCCTATTGCAAGGTGCTGGTCGAAGGGAGCTATGACGGGCCGGTGTGCCTGGAGGTCATTGGCGCGAATCAGCATTCACTTGCAGAAGTGTCGATCATCGCTGCGGAGAGTTACGGTTATCTGAACGCCTGTCTGAAAGCCTTGGGCGCGCGCTGAGTATTGCGGCGCAATGGATTTTCGTGTGGATTGCCGGGGCTCCTTTATCTCTGCATGGGCGGACTCTTTCGGATATCCGGGAAGTCCGCCCATTTTTGGTCCGTCTACCACCACATTGCCCACGGCAATAAAAAGGCGAGCGCCAGGAAGGGGAAGAAGAGAAACGGCCAGAATGCCTCGTCAACCGAATCCAGTGAATGCGGGACATTCTGCAGCAGGGCTACCGCGTTCTCTCTCCTGCCGGAAAGACTGGAAGATGATGCCGTTGCGCCGACAGGGCTCACATAGATTCCCCCATCCGCAATCGAGTGCAGAATCCCCTGATGCATGGCGCCGTCGTTCGTCTGAAAGACGACGTGCTGGCCGACAAACTGTATGCAGTGCGCACGGGTTACCATGAAGATCACCCCCTTTTCCTTTCGGGCAGTCAGCTTCCCTAATAATTCATTCGCTCCGGGAAGGGGATGCAACCGACGGGCGTCTATGACAGGACGTGGATCTTGTTATCGTGAACCTCGTTTTAGCGGATCTCGTTTCAGTCGATTGCAGGCGGCCGGTCTGGTACACTGGCAGCGAAAACCGTTCCTGAACGGGGCGCGGAGCTGCAATCGGCGATCGGGGGCGAGCGGCGCTGGAACAACATACGATCTATATGGTCGAGGACGACGACAAACTGGCGCAGCTGTTGCAAAACCGACTGGAACGCTTTGGATACCGGGTTGTCCTGGCGCGGGATTTCGCGCACATCGACCAGGAAGTGTATGAGACCGGGCCTCATCTCATCCTGCTTGACATCAACCTGCCACAGTACGACGGCTTCTACTGGTGCCGCATGATCCGGCGGTTTTCCACCGTCCCGATCGTGTTTCTCTCGGCGCGCACAGGCGCGATGGACAAGGTGCTGGCACTCGAACACGGCGCGGACGACTACCTCTCCAAACCGTTTCACCCCGAGGTCATGATGGCCAAACTGCGCGCGCTGCTCCGCCGCACCTATGGCGAGTATGCGGGAGAGAGCGTGTCGCGTGAGGATGCGATCGTGCGGCGCGGACTTGTCCTGGACCTGCGGCGGATGCGCGTTATGTATGGAGGGGCGGTCCAGGCGCTCACCGTCACGGAGATGGAACTCATGCACCTGCTGCTTGAGGCGCATGAACGGCCGCTTTCGCGCGCTGAATTGTTGACTGCCGTCTGGAGCGACACTTCATTTGTCGATGACAATACATTGACGGTCAATATCGCTCGTCTGCGCGCCAAATTGGCTCTCCTGGGCCTCGCCGAAGCGATCCAGACCATTCGCGGGCACGGCTACCGCCTCTCGCTCCCTTCCGATCCGCATTTGGTGGCAAGGAAGGACGGTTGATATGAAAAACGGCGGATTTCTGCTCGATCACGGCCGGGTGGCGGCGGGAAGTGTGTTTGGGCTGATCAGTGCGATCGCCGTGCTGGCGCTCGCCGCGGCGAATCGCGGAAGTCACCTGCCGCTGCGGGACGTGGCGTATGCCTTTGCACTCGGCGTTCTGTGGGTGGCGGGCGCGCTGATCGTGGAACACGTTGTCCGGCGCGATGCGTACAGGTTTTTGCGCGGGGCGTTTCAAACGGACGATTGGCGGGCGGTTTCGGCTTTGCGCGCCGACGGGACGCGCGAGCAGCGTGAGTGGATCGCGTTGGCGCACCACGTCTGCGACCTCTGCGCGCATGAACAGACGGCTTTGGAAGACAGGCGGCAATTTTACGAACTGTTCCTCACGCGTTTCGCCCATCAGATGAAGACCCCCCTCACCGTCATGCAACTGCTCGACGACGAACTCAGGCGTCATGCCAGGGAGGCCGCATCGCCCGCCATGGCCGACCTGCTGGACAGTCTGGCGGAAGAGCGCGACCGTCTCGCCGCCCATGTGGACCTCATCCTGCAAACGGCGCGCCTGTCGTCTTTCGCGCTGGACACCCGTTTGGAAACGGTCGACGTGGGGGATGTGCTGCGCGAAGCGATCAATGAGCACAAAGCGGCGTGGATTCGCCGCTCTCTGTATCCCCGTCTGGAAGTCGTTGGTTCGTCCCCCATTTTCGTGTCGACCGACAGGAAATGGTTCTTGTTGGTCTGTGAGCAGATTGTGCGAAACGCGTTGCAGTACGGGGTGCGTCCAGGGCAGACAGGCCCCTGTGTTTTCTCTGTCCGGGCTGAGCGCGAAGGGGAGGCGGTCCGCGTGTCGTTTGCAGACTCCGGCATCGGTATTCCGAAACGGGATCTGCGCCGCGTATTTGAACCGTTCTTCACGGGTTCCAACGGACGGGTGCATGCGCGGGCGACGGGCATGGGGTTGTACCTGGTCAAGACAGTCTGCGACGCTCTCGGCCACCGCGTGGAGGTGGAGTCAGTAGAAAACGAGGGAACGGTTGTAATTCTATGGATGGAAGACTCAGTTTTTCTCTCCCCGTTGTTCGCCGGAGCGAAACCGGTTGATACCCGGCCGTGAGCGGAAGTTCTCTGCCACTCTTGCGCCGTGTTGCTCATCCATGATCTACATGCGGCAAGCTTACAAAACTGTAAGTTGTTCATGGCGATCTGTAAGGTTCGGCCAGAGCGCGGCGGCGACTCTTTTGCCATACTGGCGGCATGCGGCAGTGACGGAGTGAGGGAGGAAGACGGTTTGTCCATCCTGCGTGTGACGAAGTTGACTAAGATGTACGGAACAAAGGGACAGGGCGGCATGGCCAAGGCTCTGAACGGCATCGATCTGGATGTCGGGGAGGGGGAATTTGTCGGCGTCATGGGGCCGTCGGGCAGCGGCAAGACGACGCTGCTCAGCCTCCTCGCCGGACTCGATCGTCCCACCAGCGGCGGGATCTGGCTGGATGGACGGGACATGACGAAGATGGGCGCGGCGGATTTGGCGCGGTTTCGCCGCAGGGAACTGGGTTTTGTCTTTCAGGATTTCAATCTGCTCGACGCTCTTACGCTGGCGGAAAATGTCGCCCTGCCGCTCGCGCTGGACGGTCACAGGGGCAGGCGCCTGGACGAGCGCGTGAGCGGGATTTTGAGCGATCTCGGACTCTCCGATGTCATCGACCGCTATCCGTATGAAGTGTCGGGCGGGCAGCAGCAACGGGCGGCCGTGGCGCGCGCCATCGTGCATCAGCCGAAACTGGTGCTGGCCGACGAACCGACGGGAAACCTGGATTCTGCTTCCGCACAGACACTTTTGCAACTATTCCGGCAACTGCACGAAAAGCGGAGATCGACGCTGCTCATGGTCACGCACGATCCGCTGTCGGCGAGTTATTGCGAGCGGATCGTCTTCATTCGCGACGGAATGGTATTCAGTGAACTCGACCGCTCCGGGGATCGCCACGCCTTTTTCCAGGAGATTCTGCGGGCGCTCTCTGTGCTGGAAGGGGTGCGGCAATGAGCTGGAGGAAGCTGGCGTTTGCCAATATGCGCCACAATGCCCGTCAATACGCCGGCTACCTGTTGTCCTGCGGCGTTGCCGTGATGATCGTGTTCATGTTCGCGAGCTTCGTGCAGAATCCGCGGGTGGCGGCGGGACATATGCCGACACCGGCAAGGGCGATCCTGAACGGCTGCGAGTTTCTCGTGATCGGGTTCAGCCTGTTTTTTATCCTCTTTTTCCACGCTGCGCTGCTGCGTCGCCGGGGCAAGGAATTCGGTCTCTTTCTCGTGCTCGGCATGATGCCCGCGCAGGTGGGACGCCTGGTGTTCGTCGAGAGCCTGTGGCTCGCTCTCGCAGCGCTCATCACGGGAGGACTGGGCGGGCTGCTCTTGCTCAAGCTGTTTCTGCTCGCGCTTGCCGCCCTGTTGAGTTTGCCGGGCATTCCATTCGTCGTGCCGCAGGGCGCCCTGATCGAGACCGCGGTCCTGTTCGCCCTGATCTTTCTGCTGGATGCCATCGTGTCTTCGGTGCGTGTCGCGCGCCGGACGCCGCGGGCCGTGATGCTGTCCGCCCGTGTGCGGCAGACGCCTCCGCGCGCCTCGGTTTTGCTCGTCATAATCGGCGTGGGTCTGCTGGCGGCCGGGTATGCGCTGGCCTTGCTGGCAAGCAATGCGGTGGTCGTCACCATGATTCCGATCGTCGTATTGACGGGATTCGGGACATACCTCCTGTTCGGCCAGGTGTCTGTACTGGCGCTGGAGCGGCTGCGCGCCTCGCGTTTTGACGGTCCGACGCGGCTGTCCGCCGCCCGGCTGGCGCACCGGGTTAAGGATAACGCCCGCGTGCTGACGGCGGTGACGCTGCTGTCGGCCATGGTGATGACCGGCATGGGTGCGCTTTCCGGGCTGGAATTCACGCTGCGGCAAAATACCGTCCACGTCGATCCGTTCGGTGTGCAATGGGCGACGGCGGGCAGCGTGAATGCCGCGCAAAGACAGGCGGGGTCATTGCGGCGGATCCTGCAGCGCCATCATGTGTCCGTCACGGAGAGGGCCATCACGCCCTTTCTGATCGGCGACATCACGGAGACAGGGAAGGGGAACAGTCGCGCGGCGACAGCAGTTCGCATCATCCCGGCCAGCGCCTATGACGCGCTGCGCGAGGTCATCATCCGGTCCCATGCGCAACTGCGTGCGGACATCACTGCGCTGCGTCCGCCCGCCACCGGGCATGCGACGCTGCTGGTCTCCTATCCGGATGTATTGCCCACCTTGTTTCCCGATCATCGGGCGATCCTGTCTGTGGGCGGCGCGAGAAGGCCGCTGGTTATCGACAGTCAGCAGTCCAGCCGCGTGTGGAATGAGCAGTCCGGCATCGACTTTGGGCTGGTCGTGCCGGATGCGCAATTCCGGTCCTGGAGTGCGCGGGCTCCGCTCTCGCTGCGCGGTGGTTTGACAGGCTTCATGCTGTCCGATTGGCAGCACAGCATGGCGGGTGTCGCCGCACTGCGGCGGGCGCTGCCCGCGCAGGAGCGCCAGACGGTGACCGCCACGGTACATGGGCTGGCCCAGTCGGATCAATTGTTCTCCGTGACGCTGTTCGCGGGCTTTTTCGTCAGTCTGTTGTTCCTGTTCGCCTGTGCCAGCACGCTTTATCTGCGGTTGATGTCGCAGGAGGAGGATGACAAAAAACAGTTTCAGTCACTGTGGCGCATCGGCCTGGACGAGCGGCGGGCGCGGCGCGTTGTGGCCGGTGAGACGGCTTTCCTGTTTTTCGCGCCGCTGGCCTTGGCCCTGCTGCACAGCACCGTCGCCATGCTGGATTTCAGTCATCTTGTGCCGCTTGCGCCGAGCGGTTGGGTGGGTATTGCCTCCGTTGCGGCGGCGTACGCCCTGTGCCTGGTCCTGTACTATCTGCTTGCGGTGCGCGGCCATGCCAAGAGGGTGATCATGCAGTGATTCAGCGGCTTGACAGGCGCGCTGGCAGCCGCTATTCTATACATAGAATAACTATGTATAGAGGTGACCTGGGATCAATCGAGACGTGGTGAAGGGATTCATTGACCCGGTGATCCTGTCGGTCGTGGCGCGCGGCGATACATACGGCTACGAGATCGCGAAGTATGTCAACGATTTGACCGACGGGGCGCTGGAACTCAAGGAAGGCACGCTGTATCCGGCGCTTCGCCGCCTGGAGGCCGAGGGATTCATTGAAGGCTACTGGGGAGACGAAGCAGGCGGACCAAGAAGGCGGTATTACCGGATCACCCGGTCGGGACGAACGGCCCTTGAGACCGCACGGTCGGATTGGCGCAGGGACAGGCAGGCCATTGGATTATTCTTGGGGGAGGGGTTTGCGCTGTGCAGGATCAAATACAGAGCTATTTGAGAGAAGTCATGCGCCGCAGCGGGTTGTCGCGGTTGGAAAAGGCTGACTGGATCGAAGAGATGACAGGTCATCTTCACGATGAGGCGGCGGAGTTCATGCGCCGCGGTTACGGCGAGGACGAGGCGACTGCGCTCGCCCTCAAAGAGTTCGGCGAGCCCGCGGTGTTGCGGCGGAAGAAGA
>JAJZZT010000132.1 GCA_021797415.1 Bacillota bacterium | reverse complement strand
TCCATGCATCTTCGCGAATCGCACGGCCCGCCCCTCCTCCCTGCCCATCATCTATCTTGAAAATGAGGTTTCGCTGCCAGTCGGCGCCCTGCCCTATGCCCTTTGCTCGGACACCGCTATCGCTAAACTCGCCGGGCACAGGGCAGGGCGCAGACCCAGCAAATTTTCATCCTGCCGATGGTGGCGCGCCAGCGCCACGGGCGTCTATCTTGAAAATATCATCTGCCAGTCTTCGTCATCCCCCCGGGGACAGGGCATGGCGTCGGCCCGGCGAATTTCCTTCAGCCCGTGTGGCTAGAAGGAAACGGCGTCTAGCGGACCACCAGGTTCAACAGCTTGCCCGGCACGTACACCGCCCGCGAGACGGGCTTGCCGTCGAGCGCCCCGTGCACGGCCTCGCGCCCCAGCGCTTCGCGTTCCACATCATCCTGCCGCGCGTCGTTTTGCACCACCATGCGATCCCGGATCTTTCCGTTGACCTGCACGACGATCTCCACCGTCTCATCGACGAGCAGCGCTTCATCAAATGTTGGCCACGACTGAGAAAAAACGGATTCCGTTCCCCCGAGCATCCGCCAGCATTCCTCCGCCCAATGCGGCGCGAGCGGCGCGAGCAGGATGACCAGCGTCTCCAGCGACGCCCGGTCAAGCCGATCCTGATATTCATGGAGCGCGCTCACATACTCCATGAACGCGCTGACCACGGTGTTGAAGCGAAACCCCTCCAGCCGCTCGGTAATCTGTTTGATCGCGCGGTGGCGCAAGCGCAGAAGATCCGGCGAAGACTCTGCGGACAATCCGCCGGACCGCTCGGCGACAAGGCGAAACGCCCGCGCAAGAAAGCGATGGACGCCTTCGATCGCCCGCGGATTCCATTCCGCGTCAATCTCAGGCGGACCGACGAACAACTCATAGAGACGAAGCGTGTCGGCGCCGTACTTGTCGATCAGTTCCTCCGGCGTGACGACGTTGCCTTTTGACTTGGACATCTTGGCGCCGTTCAACGTCAACATCCCCTGGTTGAACAGTTGCAAAAACGGCTCCTGAAACGAGATGACGCCGCGGTCGTACAGCGCTTTTGTAAAAAAACGCGCGTACAGCAGGTGCAGGACCGCGTGTTCGACACCGCCGATGTACATGTCAACCGGAAGCCACTGGTTGACGGGTTGCTCGCCAACCAGCGCGCGGTCATTGTGCGGATCGGCAAAACGCAGGAAATACCAGCACGATCCCGCCCATTGCGGCATCGTGTCCGTCTCCCGTCGCGCCGCAGCGCCGCAGGACGGACAGGTTGTGCGCACGAACGATTCGATCGCGGCGAGCGGAGATTCCCCTGTGCCCGTCGGTTCATAGCGCTCCACGTCAGGCAGAAGGACGGGCAACTGTTCTTCCGGAACGGGGACGACACCGCAGCGCTCACAGTGGACAAGCGGAATCGGTTCGCCCCAGTAGCGCTGCCTGGCGAACACCCAGTCGCGCAGCTTATAGGTCACCTTCTGTTCGGCAAGCCCTTTGGCGGCAAGTTCGGCGACGATCGCCTGCTTTGCCGTTTCCGAATCCAGTCCGCCAAACGGTCCCGAGTGCACGAGCACGCCGGATTCAACGTACGCCTCCTTGAGTTCGACCGCCGCGGCGGACCCCTCCGGCGCAACGACCTGGCGGACGGGCAGGGAAAACGCCTGGGCAAATTCAAAGTCCCGTTCGTCGTGCGCGGGAACGGCCATGATCGCGCCCGTCCCGTAATCCATCAGCACATAATCGGCAATCCAGACAGGGATGCGCTCCCCGTTCACCGGATTGACGGCGTGCGCGCCGGTGAAAGCGCCTGTCTTGGTCTTGTCCGCCATCTGGCGGTTGACGGCCGACTTGGCGAGTGTCGCCTGCACGTACGCTTCGACCGAGGACGACTGTCCAGGCGACACAATGCGCGAAACGAGCGGATGTTCCGGCGCCAGCACGAGGTACGTCGCTCCGTAGAGCGTGTCCGGCCGCGTGGTGAATACGTCGATCGCGAAACCGTCCCCTTCGCCCGCGCTGTCCGTCTTCGTCTCTATTGCAAAACGCACCTGCGCGCCAACGCTGCGTCCGATCCAGTTCGCCTGCATCTTCTTCACTTTTTCCGGCCATTGCAGCGTGTCGAGATCCTGCAGGAGCCGTTCGGCGTAATCCGTGATGCGCAACATCCACTGTTTCATGTTCTTTTTGGTGACCGGCGTGCCGCAGCGTTCGCACCCCCCGTCGACCACCTCCTCGTTGGCAAGGCCGGTCTTGCAGCTCGGGCACCAGTTGATCGGCATCTCACTGCGGTACGCCAAACCCATTTTGAAGAGTTGGACAAATATCCACTGGGTCCACCTATAATATTCCGGGCTGCTCGTGTTGATCTCGCGGCTCCAGTCAAACATGGCGCCCATCTGTTCGAGCTGTCGCTTGAAATTGGCGATATTGGACGCGGTGCTCACGCTGGGATGGATGCCGCGCTTGATCGCGTCGTTTTCAGCGGGCAACCCAAAGGCGTCCCACCCCATGGGATGCAGCACGTCATAGCCCTGAAGTTTTTTATAGCGGCTCCAGACATCGGACAGGACGTAACCGCGCCAATGTCCGACATGCAGTCCGGCGCCGGACGGATAGGGAAACATGTCCAGGCAGTAGTACTTCTCTTTTCCCCCATCTCCCGTCGTTTTGTGCGCCCCGGTATCCCGCCAGTAATCCCGCCATTTCGGTTCGATTGCCGGCGGATCGTAATGGTCCACCATTTCTGCGATGCCTCCCGCGTCTGATCTATGATAGGTAGTATATTGAAATGACGCACCGGCCGCAAATGGCACAAAAAGACGCGGGGCCGCTTCCCGTTCATACGGGTAACCGATCCCTGCGTCTAGCGCGCATTCCCACGAAACGCAAAAACCACGGAGTGAGAGGGATTCGAACCCTCGATACGCCTTATAGGCGTATACTCGCTTAGCAGGCGAGCGCCTTCGACCAACTCGGCCATCACTCCACGCACCTGGCTCCCCGAGCAGGATTCGAACCTGCGGCCCTCCGGTCAACAGCCGGATGCTCTACCGCTCTGCTATCGAGGAAAACAAGGTGGAGATAAGCGGACTCGAACCGCTGACCCCCTGCGTGCAAGGCAGGTGCTCTACCAACTGAGCTATATCCCCACATACGACCGCCGATAGCCGGTACACAACAGCTTCCCGCATCGGAGCCACGAACGCTATTGTACCGCGTCGCACCGCATGATGCAAGCATTTTGCGGCATGTGCGGCATTGCTGCGGACGCGAAAATCGCCCAGCCGCCTTCAGGACCAGTGGTAAAGTCGGCGGAATGGGCGATTTGACCGGAAGCAGGAAACGTCAGTGCACAAACCGACCCGCTATCTGCTGTTCCGCCAGAGCGACGAGTCTGCGCGTGATCTGACCGCCAATTTTCCCGGTGTCGCGCGTGGTCATGGTGCCCCAATAACCGTCCTGCGGCACCTGGATGCCAAGCTCCTGCGCGATTTCGTACTTGAGTTGATCGAGTGCGCGAATGGCCTGCGTGACCACCGGAGTATTGCGAGTTTGACCGGATGCCAAGAACATAACCCCCTTTTGATCATCGTGACGTTATTATGGCCGGGATTTTCACTCGTATGCGTTTTCGCAAAAAAAAACGCAACCGTTTCATCGTATAATAAGACGTGTACGAGAGCGTATAAGAACCTGTTCAAAAAGGGGACAGGCAAGACGCAAGCAGAGGAGCTGTTCTCATGGCCGCGGAACAATCGATTCTCAACACGCCCACACACTGGGGCACACCTTCGCCGTACGTCCTGACCCGCCACTCCCGAGGTTCGGAACACCTCGCCGTGTTGTTTCCCGGTCAGAACTATCCCGTCGTGGCCCCACTGTTGTACTACGCCGGCAAAGCGGCGTTTGAAGCGGGTTGTGACGTCCTTTCCATCGAGTATGGCTACGTGACAAATCATCGGCCATATGCGCCGGCAGATCTCGCCGCGCTCGTGAATGAAGTGTCTGTCGGCATATCGTCCGTGCTGTCCGATCACTACAGCCGCGCGGTCTTTATCGGAAAAAGTCTCGGAACAGCGGTTGCAGCCGAGGTTGCGACACTCTCGCCGACTCCCGTGCGCAACCACATCTTTCTGACGCCCCTGCGCCGCACGATTCCTTTCCTGCAGGATGCGGACCATGCGCTGGTCATCGTTGGCGATCGCGACCCTCTCTTTGGCGGCGATGACATCCGGCAGCTTGCGGACATCCCCGGCCTGCACGTTTCGGTTGTCGATGGCGCGGATCATGCACTGTATATAGAAGGCGATCACATGCGGTCACTGCGCGCGCTGGCTGACCTGACGGCGCAGTGCGCCCGGTTTTGCGCGGCCATGCGCTGACCCGCCCCACTCGGACAGGCCATGGGCCGAATACGATAATGAGGTGAAGACGCATGCCGGACACGATTGCCGTGCGGCTCCGCCCACGCACGCTTGCGGTGGAATCCGGCGCGGCGACGCACCATTTTGACCGCAGTGGACGCTTGACCTTTTCCACATCCCCGGGCGAAACGGTGCGCCGTTCGCTTGACGACCGGGCGCTGCGCGTCTCGATCTCCGTCGGAACAAGGAAGTACCAGTGGCTTGCGGCCGAAGACAAAGCGCGGTGGTACAAAGAAGCGCTCACTCTCGCCGCGGAAGCGGATCGCGAGAGCGCCGCTCCCGCGATCCGCGAGTGGGCCTGTCGCATTGCTAAATGGTCTCCGGAACGGCTCGCCCTTGACGCACAGGCATTTTCCCGCGTGTACCTGCCGATCAGCATCTTGCCGCCGGACCAATACCACACGCTCGTCGTGCAGATCGCCCAGGGCTGCTCGTACAACCGCTGTCTCTTTTGCGATTTCTACCGCGACCGGCCGTTTCGCATCAAAACGTCCGAAGAACTGGATGCACACATCGCAGGTCTGCGCAGTTTCTTCGCCGAACGCCTCCCGGACCGCAGTGGTGTGTTCCTTGGCGACGGAAATGCGCTCGTCGTTCCGACCGACCGGCTGCTGGCCATGATGGATGGGATCCAGCGGAAACTGACAGAGGCGGCCGACAGCTTTTCCACGTTCATGGACACCTTCACGCTGGAACGAAAAACGCTTGCCGAACTGACCCGGATTCGCCAGGCCGGCCTGACAACCGTATACAGCGGCCTGGAGACCGGCTCCGACCGCCTGCGCGCCATTTTGCGCAAACCGGGCGCGGCGCAAGAGGCGGCCCACGCGCTAAACCAGCTCAAAGCGGCCGGTTTCCGCCTCGGCGTCATCGTGCTCGTCGGCGCGGGAGGTCCGTCGTTTGCCGCCGAACACTTGCTCCAGACCAAAAGGATACTGGAGACAATCGATCTTTCCCCGCGCGACATCGTCTTTCTGTCCCCGTTTGTCGAACCGCCGCTTGCCGACTACCGCGCCGCCGTGCGCGCAGGCCGGCTGTCCGCGTTCACGGACGCCGAGATCGCGCAGGAGACGGCGCGCTGGCGCACGGCGCTGGACCCCCTTGGCGCCAAGGTCACGGTTTACTCGCTCCGGGAGTACATGTACTGGTAAACGCCCCATGGGAACGTCCCCCCGCGCAACGTCCCCATGGGAATGCCCGCGGCTTATTTTGACGTCAGCGCGATACCGCGCAGAATATACTGCTGCGCGAAAAAGAAGATCAGGATGGGAACGAGCGTGACGAGCGCCGACATCGCCATCAACTGGTTCCACGGTGTACAGTCGCAACTGCTGGTGAAAGCGGCGAGCCCGAGCGAGAGCGTGTACTTCGAGTTTGAATCGATGTAGATCAACGGCCCGAGAAAATCATTCCAGGCGAACTGAAAATGAAAAATGAACGCCGTGGCGACGGCGGGTACGGCAAGCGGCATGGCAATCTGGGCATACAACCGGAAGTAGCCGCAGCCGTCCACCTTCCCCGCCTCAAACACTTCGTTTGGAATTCCGGCAAAAAACTGCCGGAACAAAAAGATCAGAAACGGCAGCCCGAGCCACGCCGGAACGATGAGCGGCAGATAGGTGTTGATCCAACCGAGCTGCTTGAAAAGCAGGTATTGCGGGATCATGACCACCGCGTAAGGGATCATCAAGCCGCTTAACACCAGGATAAAAAGCACATTTTTCCCCGGCATGCGGAGCTTTGCAAAGGCGAAGCCGATCATCGACGAGGAAATAACGCCGCCGATTGAAGACAACAGCGCGATCTCCAG
>JAJZZT010000078.1 GCA_021797415.1 Bacillota bacterium | reverse complement strand
TGTCCGCAAGCAATGCCATGGCCCGTGTGCTTTCGCAAAGCAGGCTACTGCAGGCGCTCGGGACGGCGGCGCTCGCCTGGACGGCGGGTGGAATGGTCGGGCACGATCCCGCTGTTGAGGCGTATTTTGGTCCATTTTCATACGTGCCTGTGATCGGCGCCTTTATCATTTCACTTGTCGCGATCCGATTGCAAAACACGCTGAGGAAGACGTGGATTGTCTGGTTCGCCCGCCGGCGCGGCGCAGTCCGCCAAGGGGACATGTGACAAAGTCCTCTGTGCAGGCGATCTGATTCCGGATAGGGCGTTTGCGGCCGCAAAGAGCACCAGCGGACGGTCGAAAGCGTCTTCAAACACATCCGCCTTGCGCGATAAAAGGCGATCTCCGTCATCCTGGCGCAGGCCGTGCGTCTTCAGATACAGCGCATCGCGTTCCATGGACGCCAGGATGGTCACGCCCGTTTCGTGACTCCGGTCCAGACCGTCGGCAATGCGCAGAAGAGCCGCCATCTGCAGCAGTCCCAATTGGCCGCGCAGTCGTTTTTTCCGCCAGTTGCGCCGGAAGCGACGGCGATGCACGGCGCACAGCGCGGCGACATCCGCGCGCAGCGCCGCGTCCCAGTTCCGGGTGTGCGCGCTATTCTCCACAAGATAGCGGCTGTGTTCCTGGTGCTGTTCAAACGCCACGATTTTCCCGATATCGTGAAGCCAGGCGGCAAGTGAAAGACGCGCAAAGAGATCGTCTGGCGACAGAAAGTCTTGGTGCAGATGTCCGGCGCACGCGTCAAACAGTGTCGTCGCATATGCCGCGACGCGCCGGGCGTGCCCGAGGTCGCCGCGCAATTGCCTGCACATGGCAAGCGCGTCTTCGCGGTGGGGATTCGGCTGTGTGGGCCGTGCGCGGTCATTTTGCTTCATAGAGCGCCTTCAAGCAGCGACGAAACCGCTTTTCGCAGGTCTTCCTGAATCGACTCGACATCGCGCGTGCCGTCGAGCGTGACGAAGTTGTACGATGCCGAGTACTCGTCGAATTGCTGTTTGCACATCGTCTGGTAGCGGTGGAAGCTCTCGAACATATCGGTCGACAGGGAGAGGTCCATTCCGGATTCCCAGTAGTCCAGGTAGCCCCGCTTGCGGAAATGCCTGTGCAGCAGAGTCTCGGGCGGCAGTTGCAAATAGAAGATGACGTCCGGCACAAGGGCGAATCCGAACAGTTCCTCCAGCCAGTCCTGGTCGGCGCCGCGCACGGCGTCGCGCACCATGAGCGTAAAAATGTAGCGGTCCGCGATGACGATGAAACCGGCGCCGAGCGCCGGAAGAATCTTGTTTTCCAGTTGGTCGGCGTAGTCTGTCGCGTAGAGCAGGCTGAGTGTCGTCTTGCCGAGGACGTTGCCGTGTTTGGCCTGGTCGATCGTCCGGCTCACCAGGTCGGACCGCTTGATCCCTGTGTCAGCCACTGCGTGTCCGTTGAATTCCAGCCACCTTTTCAGAAGCAGCGTCTGTGTCGAGCGCCCGGAACAGTCGGCGCCCTCTATCACGATCAATTTGCCTGGATAAGGCTGTTCGTTCAGGTACGGCAGGCCGGCGCCGTAATATGCGCGTTTGTGTGAAATATCGGATGTATGGCCCATCTGTTCTCCTCCGGTCAAACCTGATTGGGTATAATATAGTCTTCCAGCTTGGCGAGCACCTGTTCGCGGACGATCTGCTGCTGCCACTCGACGCTCTGCGTTGCGTCGATCACTTGAAAGTGTTCTTCGCCGATCATGCTGTCGTAGTGACTCTTGATCATCCCTTGAAACAGCTTAAAACTTTTCGCGGGATCGTTTGACAGTCCGAGATCCATGCCCGCCTCATGGTATTTGAGATCGGGACGGCCCGACAGAATGCGGTCGAGCGATACCTCGAGCGGTGTCTGGAAGTAAAAGCTGACGGTCGGTTTCACGGCGAAGCTGTACACATTTTTGACCCATTCCGGATCGCAGCCGCGCGCCATGTCGCGCGCGTAAGCCGTATAGATGTAGCGGTCTGCCAGGACGATGTAGCCGGCGCGCAGGTGCGGCAGCATCATCTTCTCGTAACGGTCGGCAAAGTCGCAGGCGTGGATGAGGCTGAATGTCGTCGGCGTGAGGCGGTTTTTCTTTTTCGCGCGCCGCGTTGCGGACTTGATGAGCTCGCTTGAGTTCCACTCCGTGAAAAACACGGGGTAGCCGTTGTCTTCGAGCCAGCGTTTGAGCAGGTAAATCTGCGTGCTTTTGCCCGATCCGTCGATTCCCTCGACGATGAACAGCCGGCCGGAGTACTGCATGGTGCGGCCCAGGCCGCGCGCTTTCTTCAATCGCATGGCAATGACTCTCCTTCCGCTGTCAAGCGTTCACCTGATTCTCTGGAAACAGTTCGGCGATCGAAATGGCCAGATCGCGGCCGAAAATCTTTTTCATTTGCGGCGCCAGGGCAAGAGCGGCGGCGATCTCGACATCCGCGCCGCCCCGGACAGTCAGGGAAATGTTCAGGCTCTCCTTGTCCACCTTGGCGACCAGCGAAGTGATGCGCTGTTCGCGGCGCTGGTCCATCGCCTCGGCAAGGCGGACCAGCACGCCGAGACGAGCGGACATATCCTCGTCCCCTTCGGTGAGCAGAGACCTGTAAGGCACGGCCAATGTTCGCATTTCCGCCCGGCCCTTGAAGGAGGCCGCCAAGGCCGCGAGCAGGATCTCGCGGTGCGACAGTCCGTAAATCGGACTGCACAGGATGAGGTAGAAGGTATGTCTGTCGTATCCATAGTAGCTTACGTGCACGCCGATGCGATGGAGCATCGCGGCGGTGTAGAGGACCCTGTCGGCTGTCGGAGCGAGAGCCTTTAGTTCCGCGAATGCATTGAACAGCGCAAACGCCAGTTGCGAGACGTGCCCGGCGTGTTCTTCCGACGTGAGAAAGCGCCGCAGCAGGTTGTGCACACTCTGCTCGAGGATGTTGACCTCCGATGCGGGATCGGGATCCTGTAGAACGCGCGCGTAGAATGCGCCGTCCCGCAGACCGCGGCCGCTCACGCGCAAGCGGCAGGCGCCGATCTGCCGCAGCACGTGCAGCAGGATCGTGCCGCCCGGAATGATGAGGTCCACCCGGTCTTTGGAAAGGCCGTTGATCTTTTTGCGCCGCTGCAGGGGCAGCGATGCGATCCAGTGCAGGATCGCCTCCACGTCTTCGGGCGGCATGACGTAGTTGTGCGCCAGCGCCAGCGGGTATGAGCGCGCGCCTTGGTGGATGCGGGCCACGCTCCGGATGGTTCCGCCGATGCCGATCACCTCGGCGTGAGGTTCCCGGTGCAGCATGTCGAGCGACTGCAGGGCCTGCGCGGCAAAGTCCGGCAGTTTCAGGGTGGGCAGATCGCGGCCCGTCTCCTTTGCGTGCCGCATGATCGTCACGGCTCCGAACGGCAAGGAATGCGTGGCGGCAAGTTCACCGTCCTTGACGAGCGAGATTTCGGTGCTGCCGCCTCCAATGTCTATCAGGTAGGCCGTCTCCACCTCAAGGGTGCGCCGGACAGCCGTGTATCCGAGGTAGGCTTCCTCTTTGCCGCTCACGATGTCGATCGTGATGCCGAGCTGTCGCGCCACGGTTGCGACGACCTGGTCGCGGTTGGTGGCGCCGCGCAGGGCGGCGGTGCCAAGCGCGACGATCTGTCCGACGCCGTACGCGCGCGCGAGATCCATAAATTCCCTCAGGCGGATCAGGAGTTCATTCACCGCGTCTGCGCCGAGTTCGCCGTTTTTGGCGACGAGACTGGCGAGGCGCGGCGTGGATTTGTGCTCGTCCACCACGTAATAGGCGCCGTTGTCCAGGCGCCGGATGACGGACAGGCGCATGGAGTTGGAGCCGATATCGACAATGCCCACGAGTTTCATGTCTGTAGTATACCGGAAAACGGCCGTCTTATGGGAGCAGTGATAAAGTCCGCAGAGCGGGCGCAATGGAACATTTCAGAAAGACTGAGTGAGATCTGCGACATACTGCGGCGCGCCTTGGGAAAGGTCCCAGATCGCGGCGCCTGCGAGACCGGACGACTGGATGAAACGGCCGCGCAGCCGCAATGACGCGGCGTTTTCCAGCCATATTTCGTATGAAGTGCCGTTTTGCACATAGGTGAGGATGTCCTGCTGCTGACTGTCGCTCCACTTCACAGTCGCGCCGGGCTGCGACAGGTCGGCGAGCGCGGCGGTCAGCGGGAGTTCCGACGAATGCAACTGGCCGTTTTGCACATACCAGGAACGCGTGTAAAACGGGATGCCTACGAGGATCTGCGCGGCCGGCACACCCTTGGCGATCGTGTTTTGTATGCTTTGCTCCATCCACGGGATGGAAGATACGGATCCGGCTCCGGTGACGCCGGGAAAGTGTTCGTCGTACGTCATGACCGCCACATAATCGACCACGCGGGCCAGGGCCGCCCGATCGTACACGATTCCCCAGTTGGGGTCGGAAGAAGGCGGCGTCACGTCGATGGAGACCCATTTTCCCATGGCGTGCAACACGGTGGATACGCCCGCCGTCAACTGGGTCAACAACGGCGCGTCGTTCGGCTGCATGTCTTCAAAGTCGATGTTGATGCCACTGATGCCCGCCTGTCCTGCGATGGAAACCATCTGGGACAGGGTTGTCCAGCGCGCGGGCAGGCTGTGCAGCAAGGCGGTCGTCTGCGCCGGGTTGAACCCCGACTGGACGATCGGCCAGACCTGTGCGCCCGTCGCCCGCGCGGCCGCGATCTCCGCGCTGTCCAATCCGCCCTGAAGATGGCCGTCGGCATTTGCGACGACATACGCCAAGGGCGCCACCACGGAGACGGGATCCCTGGCGTCAGATGTCAGTTGCGCCGCTGTACCCATGTCGTAGCCGACGACGATCCGCCCGTTCACCCGTTTGATAGGCTGGCGCGCGCCGCGCGTCACGGTCAGTTCCCGGACGCTGGAACGCGGGATTGCAACGTTTGCTCCGTTTATGGACAGTGTCGCGGTGGCGCTGTCCGTCGCCGTCACCCTGTATACCGCTCCCGGCGTCACGTTTGGATCGGCGGGAACGGCGGACATGACCATGGCGAATGTGAGCCGGTTTGGCATGGCCGCCGTGACGGGTCGTGGGCGGGAAGACTGTCGCGCCGCCGCGACGCGAACGGCGGTGGACCGCCACGGATTGTGATTGCCGCGCGCGACGATGGGATAGGTGCGCGCCGCAAGGCCGTTTTGCGCAGGCGTTTTCATCATCGCATAAGCGGGTGCGGTCGTCAGGCACAAGGCAAGCGCCCACGCCAGGGGAACAATGCGGCGCATCGACATATCCAGACCTCCTGTCGCGGTTGTCGCCATGACTCTGGCAAAGTTGTTGCCGTCAGTATAAAAGATTGTCCCAGTGGGCGACAGGGGCCAGATTGTGGGAGGCGCACGGCGGTCAAACTCTTTACAGGCGGGACGCTGCTCTGCTACGATGAGCAGGTGGCCATAGCGGGGTTGGACCTAGGGGCATGTGATAAAGTCTGCTGGAGAGTCGCGAGGCGGGGGGCTGGCATATGTTGACACAGGAAACGATCTACGAACAATTGAAAGATGTGGTCGATCCCGAGATCCAGATTGATGTCGTGAATCTGGGCATGATATACGGCGTGGACATCGAAGAGGAGAGCCGCAAAGTGACCGTGCGCATGACGCTCACCACGATGGGCTGCCCGGCGATGGAAGAACTGCAGCATGACATCCGGCGCAAGGTGGAGGAACTTGGCGCCTCCGAAGTGCTGATCGACCTCACGTTTGATCCGCCCTGGTCAAAAGAGATGATGTCCGATGAGGCGAAGGCGGTCATGCGCTACCTGTTTTGAGAGGTAGTTCAAAAAGGGGGCAGAACTCCCCGGCGCATTGCGGCGTCATCGCCAGAAATGCTCCCTCACGTACCCAACAACGTACGCTCGGTCCGCATTTCTGGCTGCTTTCTTGCACTGCGCGGGTCTTACCTGCCCTCATTTTGAACTGGATTCATGAGAGGTAGTTCAAAAAGGGGGCAGAACTCCCCGGCGCATTGCTGCGTCAATGAAAAGATTGTTCAAAAAATGAACAAATTGTTCGTTGGGCCGCGCGGGCGAATGCGTGGCCTTGTTTTTTTTCACCGATGTGGTAGCATAAAGGCGACTAATTTAGTCGACTTTCCGGTCCGCTTGCGCTGGATTGGGAAATGTCGGTCGTTCGGGAGGTTGCAATGGTGAGTATTCCAGAATTGAAGATCAGCGGCCTGCGGGTCGCGGTGGAGCAG
>JAJZZT010000147.1 GCA_021797415.1 Bacillota bacterium | reverse complement strand
CGGCTATATCCTGACCAATGAGCATGTCATTCATGACGCAAGGGAGGTCAAAGTGCTCCGGCTCGGAAAGGACAAGGCTATCCCCGCGCACCTGATCGGAGCCAATTACGATCACGACATCGCGGTACTCAAGATCGCTCCCCGCAAAGATGTCCACGTGCTGAAACTGGGCCGTTCCAGGAACGTGCGCGTGGGGGAGTGGGTGCTTGCCATCGGCAACCCGCTCGGTTTAGATAATTCTGTAACTGTTGGCATTGTTAGTGCGAAGGAGCGCCCCATGCAGATCGGCGACCGCACGTATCCGCACCTGTTGCAGACGGATGCGGCAATCAACCGCGGCAACTCCGGCGGCCCCCTCATCAACCTCCGGGGAGAGGTGATTGGCATCAATACGGCAGTGAGCCAAAGTTCCCAAGGCATCGGTTTCGCCATTGCCGTGGATGTCGTTCGCGATGCACTGGTGGAGATGCTGGGGGCAGGCTGGACGCGCGACGGCGTCCGTCTTCGGGGGTGAGCGAATGTCCTTGCTGGATTTGACACAGATTTCTGTGGCTTTTTCTACGAGGTGGCATTGCATTTTTATTCACATGTCGGTATAGTAGGAGACACAGAGGAAGTGTCCCTAGGGATCCGGCTTCACAGACGTGAAAAGCGTTTTGAGTGAAGACAGGACCGAGCGGGACTGGCGGAAAAATGCCACACCGTGAGTACAAAAGACTCGGCGGAGAGGTTCCCTGAGGGGGATTGCTCCGCTTTTTTGCTGGACACCTCTGCTCGCCGCGGGTCTTTCGCGGATCCGTTGTATCTCTCATCATCAGGACGTGCCGTTTTTGGAATTTGAAGAGCATGACGCATGCGGAATTGTCGCTTGGGTGGAGAAGTCGGGAAAACCGACGTTTGATAATATTTTAAACGTTTTGACTGCGTTGGACAAGATGAAACACCGCGCCGGATTCGTGACGGATGAGGGGGACGGTTCTGGCATCCAGCTTGATCTGCCGCGCGACATGTGGTTCGAACGGCTGTCGGACGCCGGGGTTGAACCACGGCACGCGTATGCGCAACGGTTTGTGGTGGCGCATATCGTTGCCAGCGAAGCGATGGGCGTTGAACTTGCGGGATTGCCCGAACGGGTGGTCGAACTTGCGCGCGCCAGGGGATTTGAGCCGCTGCTGCAGGTGGTCGATCCGGTCAACCGCGATGTGCTCGGCCCTGGCGGGCGTGCCGAGGGAGTGCACTTCTACCAGTTCGCCCTGCTGGCGCCCGAAGCGCCGGACGAGAACGCCGTGGAGAACGAATGCTATGAACTTCTGCTCTCACTGGAGGACCGACTCGGCGTTCACGTCGCCTCACTGTCCGGCAAGACGGCGTCCTACAAAGTGCGCGGAGACGGGCAGACGCTGCGGGAGTATTTTGACGATTTTCGCCACAAAGGTTTCAGAAGCCGCCTGACCATCGGTCACAACCGCTATTCTACCAATACGACAACATCGTCGGAACGTGTGCAGCCTTTCACGTTGCTTGGCCATAATGGCGAATTGAACACCATACACCGCCTCCGCGAAGAGATGCGCATGCTGGACATCCCGACTGTGTCCGGGGGGAGCGATTCGCAGGACCTCGACCGCTTCCTGCGCGGACTGCTTCATAAGTACGGGTACAGTCTGGCCGAAGCGATGGAAATCGCCTTCCCGCCCATTATCAACGAAATCAAGCAGATGCGCCTTGAATTGCAGGACCTTTACATGTATATCCGTTCATTGTGGGGACCGTTCGCGCAAGGCCCGGCGGGCATCGTGTCGCGCGCCGGAGACGAGGCGGTTTTTGCCGTGGATGCGCTCGGATTGCGCCCGCTGTGGATGGTCGAGTCGCCCTCAAGCCTTGTGTTCAGTTCGGAGCAGGGGGTTGTGGCGCTGCAGGACATGGTCCACGACCCCAAATCGCTTGCGCCGTGCGAAAAGATCCACATCGAACTGGGTGAACGCGAGCCGGTTGTCGTTCATTCTTACGAGGCAATGCAGGAACTGGTCTACGAACGCATGGCGCTGCGTCACTTTGTGACCGGGTTTGGCCGGGGGATCACATTCGGCGGCCCGCGGACGCTCAGCCCCGTTCATCTGACGCCCAATCGCCACGACGGAACGCGCGACGCGCGCATGGGCGCTTTTGGCTGGGACGTGGAGGATATCCGGGTCATGGAGGCTCATGCGTCGAAAGGCGCGGAACCGATTCGCTCTCTCGGGTTTGACGGACCGCTTGCAATGCTCGCAGAACAGCGGCAAAACGTGGCGGATTTTCTCAAGGAGACTGTCGCGGTCGTCACCAACCCGGCGATCGACCGGGAACGCGAGATTGAGCACTTCTCGACGCGCATGGTGCTCGGCCCGCGTCCGTCCCCGGCTGGCGTCATGCCTGCAAAGGCCGTGCATCTGGAGTTACAAAGCCCGATTCTGCTCGGCGGGCACACCCTTGATGAGCCGGATCGTTACCGCACGCTTGCCCACAAGCTCGGCACGCAATTATACGAAGATGTCATTGAATATTTTCAACGCGGGGACGCCTCCCGCTGTACCGAACTGTATCCGCGCGTGGAAGCGGAAGAGACGCTTAAAGACGCGCTGGAGAGACTCGTTCAGGAAGTGGCAAGCGCGGCCGCGGACGGAGCGGCGGTCATCGTTCTGGACGATCGCTTCTCGTTTGACGATGGCGCCACATTTGTCGATCCCGCGCTCGCCGTTGGCGTTGCGCACCAGACACTGCGCGAACTGCGCATCAACGGGCAAAGCGCGCGCCGGCTGTGCAGCCTGGTCATTCGTTCGGGCGCCATCCGCAATCTGCACGACATCGCCGTTTTGACGGGGCTCGGCGCGGAGGCCGTGTGTCCGTACCTGTATTTTGAGGCGGCTCACGCCTACGATGAATGGAAGGGCATTGAAAATGCGTATGTGGCGTTGACAAAAGGGCTGGAGAAAGTCATTTCCACACTCGGCATTCATGAGCTGCGCGGTTATGACCGCTTGTTTTCCGGCGTCGGCCTGTCGCGCGAGGTGGCGGATCTGCTCGGCGTTCGCTCTTTCTTTGACGAGCATGCCCCAGGATCGACGCTTGAGTCGTTTCTTGCCACCGCGCGCGCGCGCGCGCAACTGCTGCGCGCCCCGCGGGCCGCGGTGGCCCGGCAGTACCAGTTGTGGCCGCGCATCTGGAAGGCGGCCGGCGACGCAGCCTCCGGAGCCGGCAGTTACGAGGATTTTGTGGCGAAGCTGTACGATTTGGAGCTAAAGCAGCCCGTGTCTTTGCGCCATGTCCTCGATTTTCAGTTTGCACCGGATGACGGGATCGATCCGGCGCAGGTCGACCTTGGCGTCGGCGAGCACGCGCTGCCGTTTCTGATCAGTTCGATGTCGTTCGGCTCGCAGGGCGAGACGGCTTTTCGCGCCTACGCGATGGCCGCGCAGCGGCTGGACATGATCTCGCTCAACGGGGAAGGCGGCGAGATCAAGGACATGCTGGGCAAATACGCGAAAAACAGGGGACACCAGATCGCTTCCGGGCGGTTCGGGGTCAACGCCGAACTGTGCAACAGCGCCGATCTGCTTGAGATCAAGATCGGGCAGGGCGCCAAGCCAGGGGAGGGCGGCCACCTGCCCGGTTCCAAAGTGTCGGTCAAGGTGGCAAACGCGCGCAACGCGCGACAGGGAGTCGATCTGATCTCTCCGTCGAACAACCACGATATCTATTCGATTGAGGATTTGGCGCAGATGATCGACGAACTGAAGACGGTGAATCCGCGCGCCAAGGTGAGCGTCAAAGTCCCGGTCGTTCCCGGCATCGGCACGATCGCGGTGGGCATCGCGAAGGCGGGCGCCGACGTGATTACGCTGAGCGGTTATGACGGAGGGACCGGCGCCGCCAGGATCCACGCGCTCAAGAATGTCGGCCTGCCCGTGGAGGTTGGCGTCAAGCTCGCGCACGAGGCGTTGCTCGCTGCGGGTATCCGCGATCTGGTCGAACTGTGGTGCGACGGGGGACTCAAGAGCGGACGCGATGTCGTGAAGATGGCGTTGTTTGGAGCCAACCGGACGGGGTTTGGCACAATGGCCATGATCGCCATCGGTTGCACAGGATGTCGCGGCTGCCACCTTGACACGTGCCATGTGGGCATCGCCACGCAGATTGAAACGCGGGAGCAGGCGAAGGAACACAGTCTCAAGGCATTTGAACCGCGCGAACTGGAGCGGTCGGTGGACAGTCTGTGCCGTTATTTTGCGGGCCTCGCGAATGAGGTGCGCCAGATTGTGGCCCGGCTTGGCGCGACATCCCTGCAGGAACTTGTTGGGCGGTCCGATCTGCTCGTCCAGACCGCGGCGCTGGATCGGGCCGGCCTTCAGGACCTGATCGAACGCCACGTCGGCGTTCCGTACCGTTACGCGTACCGCAGTGTGCGTCCGAGCACAGTCGACGTCCATTCACTTACCGCCCAACTGGGTGAACAGGCGGTGAGCGCGATGGCGGCGGGCAGCGAAACGCTTTCTTTTGGCGCGGACAGCGTTCATTCCGGTGAGCGGGTCATCGGCGGCATGCTCTCCGGGTCTGTCGTGCGCCAGGAAATCCGCGAGCGGCGCAAAGGGCTGTCGCGGGCGTCCGTCAAGCTGGTCAGCGGATCGGTGGTCGGCAACGGCTTTGCCGCCTACAACGTGGCGGGCATGCACCTGCGCGTCGAAGGCGGCGCGCAGGACGGCGTCGGCAAAGGGGCTCTCGGCGGAAAGATCATCATTCTAAAAGGGCTCAACCGCCACGGCGCGCGCATCAATGGCTGTGTCGGCAAGGGTTTGGCGTACGGGGCGCAAAGAGGGCTGTTCATCGTCCAGGGCAATGCCGATTCGCGCGCAGGCATCCGCCTGTCCGGCGCCGACATCATCATCGGCGGGGAGGTCGGTTCGCCGCTGGACGATGCGCGTGCCGGAATCGCCAACCGCGCAAACATTAAAGGATTTGCGTTTGAGTACATGACAAGCGGACGCGCGCTTGTTCTGGGTGATCCGGGACCGTGGATCTGTTCCGGGATGACGGGAGGCGTGGTGTATGTCCGCGTTCAGCCGGATATGGGTCTGACGGTCGAGGCCATCCGCAGGCGGATCGCCAAGGGCGCCAAAGTGTCCGTCGTGCATCTTCACGCCGGGGGCATTCTTGATGTCCAGGAGTTGCTCAGCACCTATCAGAAAGAACTGGTGCGTTCCGGCCAGCAGGAGGAAGCGCAGCGTCTTGCGCCGCTATACGAAGCGCCGGACGATCATTTTGTGATGATTCGCCCCGGTGGAGCGCAGACGGACCAGGACGTGGCGACGGAGTGACGCGCGCGCCGAAAGGATTGCCCTGCTTTCGGAAAATAGCGACTATTTCCAGGTGAGTGTTCATATCCTATTGTTAAAAAAACTGTTCAAAAAGAGGGCAGGGTGAAAGGCAGCCGACAGGAGGTGAAGGGATGCCTGAGGCGAGATGTCTTCGTTCGCTGGGAGCCAGTCTCTGCTTGGCTTTTCTGACGGTCGCCCCCGGAGGATCGCCGGTTGCGGCGGCCGGCGGCAGACTCGGCGCGGTGGATGGCGCGATGATCCTGCGGTATCGATGGCTGCGCGGCGACCGTGCGCAAAACGCCGACACCGCTGTCCGTTCGCGCAAGACGGGGAGCATCCTGCGCATGCCGCATCCCCGCTTTGCCTTGGCCACCATGTCGCTCAGTGGCGAATGGGGAGTGGATATACTGTCCGGGTTCGGGCAAAAATTTTCACGTACTGCGACGGGTCTTGCGACGCGGACGATACGGCCGTTTGGCGCGGAGAAGAGTCCGCCCGGAAGGCTGGAGGCGCGAACGCAGGCGACCGTGCGCTGGACGGCCCACACGCTGTTTCGCCGCGTCAGGCGCGAGCGGTCCTTACAACGGACTGCGACTGTGCAAAAGGCGAAGAGTGATCGTGATGAACTGCGTACGCCGCAGAGACAGGCCGCTATCGGAGGGCAGATTGCGGCGCACGCGCTGGCGGCTGTGGGTAAGGCGTACGTCTGGGGCGGGGAGAGTCCGCAGACTGGCTTCGATTGTTCCGGACTGGTGCAATACGTGCTGTCGGCCGTCGGCATTGCGGTGCCACGCACATCGTTTGCGCAATACCAGGTGGGGGCGGCGGTGTCATTGAGCGCGCTGCAGCCTGGTGACTTGCTGTTTTTTGCCACCTACGGGACAGGTCCCAGCCACGTGGGCATTTATATTGGCGCCGGACGCTTCGTCAATGCGCTGAACT
>JAJZZT010000015.1:4845-6379 GCA_021797415.1 Bacillota bacterium | reverse complement strand
CTTCGGCCGACTTCCAGTTGAGGGGACAGGCGATCAGGATCTTGCCGTAGGCCATCCCCTCATGGGTTGCGTACCACTGCGCTTTTGCGGCTTTTTTGATCAGGTCCTGCGCGTACGTCTCCACTCCGGTGAAGACGTACGGGATGTTGGTGGCCGCCATGATCTGCGCGGTGTCCTTGTGCTGGAACGGTTTCCCGCCCCCGAGCCTGCCGACATTTGAAGTCGACGTCATGTGGCCGAGCGGCGTCGAGTAGGACAGTTGGGAACCGGTGTTCATGTAGCCCTCGTTGTCGTATTCCAGGATGATCATCCGGTGGTCGCGCAACGCCGTCCCGATGGCGGACCCCATGCCGATGTCCATGCCGCCGTCGCCCGTCACCATGAGGAAGGTGACATCGTCGCCGGTTTTTATCTCGCCCCGCCGCCGGCGTTCAAAGAACATCTCGACAACGCCCGACAGGGTGGCCGCGCCACTCTGGAACAGATTGTGGATATAGGTGACGCGGTGCGACGAGTACGGATACCCCGTGGTCGTCACCATGGCGCAGCCCGTTTGGTACAGGACCACGACATCGCCTTCGATGCCCTTGAGAAAGGTGTTGATGCCGGGAAAGATGCCGCAGCCGGGACAGGCGCCGTGTCCGGGCGCGATGCGCTGTCCTTTGGCGGTCAGCGCACGCAGCGGGGGAGCCTTGACATTCAACCGGCCGCTTGCGGGATCCTGTGTGACCTGGATAAATCCCGTCTTTTGCTCTTTTGGCAGCGGTTTGGTCCGCGTCGCCGGCGCCAGGGCGGGATCGCCTGTTGTCTGGCCGTAGTAGTCGAAATGGGGAACATCCTCTCCCGCCAGCACGGACAGGCAGAGATCAAAAAAGCGGTCGGCGTCGTCCGGATAGAAGTCCCGACCGCCGAGCCCGTAGATGCGCGTCAGCACAGTGGCGGCGGAGTGGATTTCCTGCAAGGCCGCCTTGATCTCATGGCTGATATTGGCTCCGTGGCCGCCGAATGAATCGGCGCGTTCCCCGATCAGCACGACTTGCGCCGAGCGCAGGGCGTCCTGGATGGCGGCCTTGGGAAAGGGGCGAATCATCACGGGAGCGAGCACGCCCGCCTTGATCCCGCGGGCGCGCAGACGGTCCGCCGCATCCTTCGCCGTGTCGGCCGCGGAGTTCAGCAGGACGACGACCACTTCCGCGTCGTCCATGCGATAGCGGTGCAACAGCTCGTACCTGCGGCCGCTGATCTGTTCGAACTCCTCCGCGATCGCCTGGTAGACGTCCTTTGCGCGGTACATGGCCTCCGATTGCATGTAGCGTGTGTTGATCAAATCGGGATCATTCATGTAGGGACCGATCGTGACAATGTGTTCCAGGTCCAGCGCGTCAATCGACGGCTTGGGCATGTCGCCGACAAACTGCCGCACGTCCTCCGAGTGCGTGAAATACTGGACGCGGCGCTTCTGGTGCGAGGTGAAAAATCCGTCCGACGCCACGATCACGGGAAGGCGGACGGCGGCGTGCTCGGCGAGACGAAG
>JAJZZT010000015.1:0-4835 GCA_021797415.1 Bacillota bacterium | reverse complement strand
CCATGAGGTTCAGGTCATACACGGCCTGCGGGTCCTTGGCCAACAGGATGGGCCAGCCCGTGTTCAGGCCGTAGTACAGGTCGGAGTGGTCGCCGCGGATGTCGAGCGGCCCGGAAACCGCGCGCGTCACGAGGTTGAGCACCATCGGGAAGCGCGTGCCCGACTGGACCGGCAACTGTTCCAGCATATACAGGAAGCCCTGTGCGGATGTCGCGTTGAACACGCGCCCGCCGGCCACGGCCGCGCCGTAACAGATCCCGGCCGATCCGTGTTCGCCGTCCGCCGGGATCATGACGATGTCGTGTTCCCCGTTCACCTTCATTTCGTCGAGGTACTCGGCGATTTCGGTGGACGGGGTGATGGGGAAATAACCCATCAAGTGGTAGTTGATCTGCGCGGCCGCCTTGGCGGCCACCTCGTTGCCTGAACGGAAGTCGGTTGTTTGCGCCGCTTCCGGTTCTGCCGCAACACGAAACGCTGGATGGGCCATGATCATCCATCTCCTTTTCCCTGCGGTCTACGGTCTACGCGCCGACCGGGTGTTTGACACGATGCTGGTCGGCGTATCCGTCGGTTTCGCGGATGGTGCGCAGCGCGTCCGTGGGGCAGGCGGTCACACAGCGCATGCAGCCTTTGCAATACTGGTAGTCGATGCCCTGCAGGAATTGGTAGCGGCGCCCGCGCTCATCCTCTTTCGCCGTCCACACGAAACACATGTCCGGGCACGTCTGGTCACAGGCGGCGCAGTGGATGCAGGCGTCCTGTGCAAACTCCGGCAAAAAGCCCGACCGGGACGCGCTGAGATCGCGCGCGACGGAGTTGCCCGGATCGACGATCGCTCCGCCCGGCGGCTGGGTGTCGTAGCCAAGCGCCGATGCCGCGTGGGAAAACGCGACGCGCCTCTGGCCGCTTCGCGGCTCATATCCCTGAATGCGGCCCTCCGCAAATCCGCGGTCGAACGTCTTCAGGTTGGCGGCGACCAGCGCGGGGTATTTCTTTCCGAAGGTGTCCGTGATCACCTCTTTCACGGCGCGTTCATCGAGAAAATCGACCGCGCGGCAGATGGCGCCGAGCATGGCCGTGTTCACCCGGGTTTTTTCTTCGACGGCGATGCGCAGCGCGTCGACGCAGACGATGGTCCCCGCTTCAAGGCCGGTGATCGTCCGGATCTCATCCGGCGTCTTTGCCGTATTGACGATGAGCGTTCCGTCCTGTTGCAGACCGGCGGTGCAGTTTTGCGTGCGCAGGAGGGACTCGTGAAACACGGCCGCCACATGCGGCTCCTCGACGGGGGACGAGGAGCGAACCTCCGCGTCCGCGGCCGCGAAGCGGACGAACGTCTTGACAGGCGTGCCTTTTTTCTCAGATCCGTAGGAGGAAAAATTAGAACCGTTGTATCCCGAATGGAGGACGCCGGCTTCCGCCAGCATTTTGCCGGCGAGATTGGCGCCCAGTCCACCGATGGACTCCATGCGGATCTCGTAGAAACCCATTTCGTTCGTGTGAGTGCGAATGTCGGCCATCTGTATTACCTCCCTGACTCCTCTGTTTCTATTTTGACAGATCAGGGGGATGGCGGCGCGTTCCTAATGAATAGTCTTTACTAGTACGAATTGACTAGGGAATATGGGGTAATGTCCACCGCTTCCCTGGGGAACATGGGGTAGAGTCTGCCGGAGGGGCGCGGTTATTCCAGATTCAGCGCTGCGCCGGTCTCTGTGCGGACTATGGTTCCGTCTGGCGTGCGACCGCGTGTTGGCGCGCTCCGCCGCCGGGGATGAACAGCACGAGCGCGAAGACAATAACAGCAAAGGCGAAGCAGGCGATGAACACATCGTGCAGGGCGCCGCCGAACATGCGGATGAACGCCGTGCGAATGGACGGCGTGAGCGCGGCGCGGGCCTTCGCGGTCAGCAGGGACTCTGTCACGCTGTTCAGATTGACTTTCGCCGCGAGCCCGGAGGCCGCGACGCGCGCCGCCATCTGTCGGTTCAGGATGGCTCCCATGGCGGCGACGCCGATGGAACCGCCGATCGTGCGGAAGAACTGGTTGGATCCGGTCACCGCGCCCCGCAGATTCCAGGTGACGGCGTTTTGCGCCGCGATGAGCAGCCCGGTCAGGGCAAGTCCCATGCCCAGTCCGATCAGGAGCAGTCCGGCATCGATGTTAAACGCGCCGGGCACGCCGGTCGCGATCAGGATCCAGGAACCGGCCGCGATCAACGTTCCTCCGGCAATGCCGACGATACGGTAGCCGATGCGCATGATCAGCGGTCCGCCGGCGAGCGCCGCCAGCGGCCAGCCGATCATCATCGGCGTGATCGCGCGTCCGGCCAGTGTCGGCGAGCCGCCCTGAACGCCCTGCACAAAAAGCGGGATGTAGGAAATCAGTCCGAACATCAGCATCCCGCTGAAAAAACTCACGAGATTGGCCACGAGGATCATGCGGTGCCGGAAGATGGCGGACGGCAGGACGGGCTCTGTGGCCCGCAGTTCCCAGAAGCAAAACAGGGTGAGCAGGATGCCCGCCGCGGCAAACATGGCCAGGGAGCCGGGCGCCGTGAGGCGGTCGCTGTACTGGACCAACGTCAGCAGCAGCACGGTCACGCCCGTGGTCAGCAGGAGCGTGCCCGCCCAGTCGAGCTTGTGCGCCTTGTGCGAGGCGTGTTCCTGAAAGGTGAACCAAAGGACGATCATGACCAGGATGCCAATCGGCACGTTGATTTCAAAGACGTAGCGCCAACTGGAGTATTCGACGATAAAAGCGCCGAGCAGGGGGCCGACGATGGCCGAGATGCCCCACACGGCGGAAAAGAAGCCCTGGATACGCGCGCGTTGTTCAAGCGTGAACACGTCGCCGACGATCGTCAGCGCAATCGGCAGCACACCCGCCGCGCCGACGCCCTGCAAGGCGCGAAAGGCGATCAGTTCGGGCATGCTGTTGGAAACGCCGCACAGCAGCGATCCGGCGGTGAAGACTGCGGAATTGATGATGAACAGCTTTTTCCGGCCGTACATGTCCGACAGCTTGGAGAAAATCGGGATGGGAACGGTCGAGGTCAGCAGATAGGCGGAGAACACCCAACTGTAGATGGAAACGCCGTGCAGGTCGGCGATGATGCTCGGCATCGCGGTGCCGACGATCGTCATGTCGAGCGCGGCCAGGAACATGGCCAGCATGACGGCGATGATCACCCACGTTTTTGACGTGGTGCGCTTTTGGGCAGAATCGTGTTCCTTGCCGTGTGCGCCATGGGATGCGGTGGAACTCATACGAATCCTCCTCTTTGGTCATGGCGCTTCTTACACTCGGTTAGTCGCTATTATATCGTAATGGCCGCCGACTTCACAAATCGTCGTGGATATACCGGCGCCGTGCGGAGCCGGATGGATCGGGGCTCGTATTCGCTGTGAAGATCCGTCCGCCGGATGTGGTACAATGCGGGTTGGGAAGAGGGTGTTCGTGTGAAGATCCTGTATCATGGCCATTCCTGCGTGGAAATCCAGACGAATTCCGCGGGGATCATCATTGATCCGTTCATCTCGTCTAACCCGATTGCCAGGACAAAGGCGGACGATGTGCGGGTCAGCCACATTCTTCTGACGCACGGGCATGGGGACCACATCGCCGATGCGCTGTCCATCGCCCGACAAAACAGTGCGACGATCATCGCCAACGCGGAACTCGCCGAGTATTTCTCCTGGCAGGGAGTTTCAACGGCTCCCATGAACACCGGGGGCAGCCTGCAACTGGAGTTTGGCAGCGTCAAACTGACGCCCGCCGTGCACAGTTCCTCCTTGTCGATAGAAGATAAGCAACAGATCATTTACCTGGGAAATCCGAATGGTTTCATCGTGCAACTGGGTTCGACGACCCTGTACCATGCCGGGGATACGGATCTGTTCACCGATATGAAGCTCATCGGTGAACGCTACGCGATTGACCTCGCATTTGTCCCGATCGGAGATCATTTTACCATGGGACCGGAGGATGCAGTGATTGCGGCAGAATGGTTGAAAGCAAAACTGACCGTTCCGATTCATTACAACACGTTTCCTCCCATCCGGCAGGACGCCTCCTCGTTTGTCGCCGCATTGCGCGGCAGGGGTCTCGGGGGACAGGTGATGGATGTGGCGCAGGTGATGGAACTGTAGAGATGTTGAGGCCTGCCGGCATCCGGCTGTTCAGCCTGCCGCTTGTCCTCCGGTCTGCTTTGCCTACTCCCCCTGTCCGGACGCCTGTTCTGTCTGTTTCGCTTTGGAGCGGGCGGGGGGCGCCGCTGCCCTTGACTTCCGCTGCTTGAACAGGGTGGACAGGAGCAGTGCCGCGGGGGTGGCGACCCCCATCCCAATCGCGATCACCGGGTATGCCGTATCAAGGAAAGTGAAGTCGTCCGCGCGGTCGACCGGCATGAGCAGGCTCATGCCGACGAGGGTGGTGAGCACCGGGATGGTGTAGCTGTTGACCTGCTTTGCGCCGCCAAGCTGCGCCACCGCCTCGACGGCGCAAAAGCCGTAAATGATGATGCGGAAATAAGCGCCGGTCACCCAGAGGATGATCGCGAACAGGTCCAGCCGTTCCAGCAGGGGGGACGCGTTGATGTACTGCAATTCGGTAAACGTCGGATACGCCAGGAAGCGGGCGACCTGCTCCCCGAACAGCGTGACGGGACCGGTGATCGGGCCGATGTAAAACAGGGTGATGGCGAGCACGAGGATGAAGCTCTGCTTGACCAGCGCCTCGCGGTTTTTCACATGGGGGGTGATCATGTTGAAGGCGATCATCTCAGCGCCCATCGTCAGCATGATCACCGTTCCCCGCCAGACCGGGGCGA
>JAJZZT010000190.1 GCA_021797415.1 Bacillota bacterium | reverse complement strand
CTTGACAGCGCGCTTTTTATGCGGCAAAAACGCTATTATAAGAGCGTGTTCAAAATGGGGTCAGGCAAGAAGAGCGTGTTCCAAAAGGGGTCAGGTAAGATTCGCGCAGAGCAAGGAAGCAGCCAGAAATGCGGACCTAGGGGACATGGGATAAAGTCCTCTTTGCAGGCGCAATGGTTCCACATTTTGTATCCGAGGCTCTAATCGGACACGAAATGTACTGTAACACGCCTGCCGGAATTGGTGTTATCCCATGTCCCCGCGCGTACGTTTTTGGGTACGTAAGGGAGCATTTCTGGCGATGACGCGGCCATGCGCCGGAGAGTTCTGCCCCCTTTTTGAACAACCTCATATAAAACGTGTTCCAAAAGGGGTCAGGTAAGATTCGCGCAGAGCAAGGAAGCAGCCAGGAATGCGGACCTAGGGGACATGGGATAAAGTCCTCTTTGCAGGCGCAATGGTTCCACATTTTGTATCCGAGGCTCTAATCGGACACGAAATGTACTGTAACACGCCTGCCGGAATTGGTGTTATCCCATGTCCCCGCGCGTACGTTTTTGGGTACGTAAGGGAGCATTTTTGGCGATGACGCGGCAATGCGCCGGAGAGTTCTGCCCCCTTTTTGAACAACCTCTATAAGGTCGAAAGGAGTTTGATCACATGACTGAGAACACACAGAGCGCCGCCGCTCCGGATGCCCATCACCGTGAAAAACTAACTGCGGCGCTCGATGTCTTGAGCAAGGTGGCGGGGGAGACGGACCCTGATCGCGTGGAAGAGATCGCGCGCGAGGCTCTCGCGGCGTCGGAGGACTGTGTGGAGGCCTGGATGGTGCTGGCGCAGCAGGCGGCGGGCAACATGGAGGCAGCGCGTCCGTACCTGGAATCCGCCGTGAATGCGGGGGATCGCATTTTTGCCGAACGGAAGCAACGCTGGCGGGACAAGTTCGGCACGCTGCAGGAAGCCCAGTCGTATATGCAGGCGCGCTTCGTGTTCGGGCAGGTGCTCTGGGATATGGGTTCCCACGCGCAGGCGCTGGAAGTGCTGAAGGAGACGCTTGGCCTTCATGCGGCCGACCCGCAGGGTGTGCGGTACGTGTTGCTAAAGGCCATGCTGGACGACGGTCTGTACACCGATGCTGACGCTCTGCTTCAAAGGTATGCGTCCGAGCAGTCGACCGTCATGCTCTATGGCCGTACACTGTGCCATTTTTCCTTGCACGGCGACGGCCTGCTGGCGCGCTCGGCGTTTTTGGCGGCGCGCAAATACAACCCATTTGTCCTCGATTACCTGCTCGGATTGCGCAATATGCCGCAAAAACTCCCCACCCGCGGACAGCCGGGCGATGAGGCGGAGGCGATCCGCTATGCCGCAGTATTTGGCGAAACGTGGGAAAATTCCGCCGGAGCACTGGATTTTCTGCGGACGCAAAAGCGATTCCGGGCCGAAAAGGACGCGCGAAAAAAACGTTGAAGAGCAGTTCAAAAAAAGGGCAGGTAAGACTCACGCAGTGCAATGGGACATGGGATCAACCGAATGTGCAGTGGACTTTATCCCATGTCCCCTAGGAAGCAGGCAGAAATGCGGACCGAGCGTACGTTTTGGGGTACGTGAGGGAGCGTTTCTGGCGATGACGCGGCAATGCGCGAGGAGTTCCGCCCCCTTTTTGAACAACCTCTTGAAACCTTTTTCTTTCTAGTACGTATACTCTAACGGCGAGACGGTTGGATGGAGTGAATGCGCAAGATGGATGGCGATCTGATGTTTGACCTGAATGCCGCGTCATGGCGGCATGGGCATGCGGATGAGGAGGCGTTTGTCGAGGCCTTGGCGGACCGTCTGGGAAAATCGCTCGTCGATCTGGTGCGCGTCGAGCGGGAACACCGGTTATTTGCCAAGACGCACTCATGCAAGCGAATTACGATCGACTTTGACGGGGAATCCTTTGTGCTGGAGCGCTCCGGCGGGCGGTTTGAGGCGCGCAAGGCCAAGGCGGTGCGGGGCGTCGTCCTGTCCAGCAAGGTGCTTCCCATGAAAGAGTGGCTTGGCGAATTGTCCGCCGCGCTCAGCGCGTTTGCGCGCGAACATGAAGATGCTCACGATGCGTTGAAGGAGTTTCTGCTGTAGCGCCGCCGGAGTGCTGCCGATAACTTCCAGGGAGGTGGGTTGGTTTGTTTCGTTTTACGTTCGGGCGGGGAGACCGGTCGCACGGCGATGATAATCGTTCGCCTATCAACAGTCCGCCGCCGCCCCGCCTGGATATTGCCGCGCTGAAGCGGGAAGAGGGCGAGCGTCTGCGCACGTTGCACGACGCGTTGGCAAGCGGTGTGCTGCCGTCTTATATCGAACGTCGCCTGCGATCCCAGGCGGGCGGAGAACTGCCATGGACCAGCGACCTGTCGGTCAACGAGTGGGCTGCCCTGCGCCCCTACCGTCTCAGGCCGCTGGGACAGGTCGTGGGCAGTTGTTTTTATCATGTAGGTTATGTGGCAAACGGCTATGCGGGATTTTATACGCAGAGCCACGAGATGGGAGCGCCCACCAGGGCGTTGACGGAGGGAAGGGCGCTGGCGCTCGCGCGCATGGAACAAGAGGCCCGCGCGCTCGGGGCCAATGCGGTGGTGGGGGTTCATCTGCAGCGCAAGCGCTTCATGTTTGAGAACGTGGTTTATGAATTTGCCGCATACGGCACGGCCGTGCGTGTGGAGGGACTGCCGGAGAACCGGGAGCCGCTGCTCTGCACCGTTTCCGGACAGGATTTCGCCCGCCTGCTTGCGGCCGGTGCGCTGCCTGTGGGCCTTGCCATGGGAGCGTCATTCTATTATCTACGCACCGACTGGTGGGATACGCGGCAGCAGATGAGTTTCTACAATCAGGAGATGACGCACTTCCAGAGGGGCCTGAGCACAGCGCGCCAGTTAGCCGGGAAAAAACTGCGACAGGATACGCATCACTTGGGCGCCAAGGGCGTCGTGGGGACGGAAGTGGAATTTGAGGTTGAAAAAGTCCCCGGCGGCACGACAAATGACAATGAACCCATCGAGGACCACCTGATCATCGTCTTTATGATGGGCACTGCGGTAGAATACATAAGTGATCCGCCGGAACGCGGCGCTTATCGCCCTGTGCTGAACATGCGCGACAAAGTGCGGAGTTAGACCCGCATGGGGCTGACGCGCCGCCACCGGCAGGAGACAACTTCAAAATCGGATGGGACAATGAATCGATAGGCGGAGGAGGAGATTTTGTGGCGGATGTCTCAGGGGCGCAGGATTTGCCGAAACACGCGCTGGAACGATTGCAGGGATTGCGCAACGCCAACCATCCCGACGGGGTGTTCACAAGCGATCTGACGGTCAATGAATTCCTGCTGGTACGCGAAGCCGGCTTTGAACCGATCGGGATGGTGGTCGGCAGTTCGATCTACCATATCGGCTATCAGCAGGCGAATTGGCGCAACAACGAAGAGATGCAGGTGTTGAGCCAGGCGATGTACCACGCCCGCGAACTGGCCATGACGCGGATGGAGGAGGAGGCGCACGCGCTCGGCGCGGACGGCGTCGTGGGCGTGCGCCTCGATGTGGGCCGCTATGAATGGGGCGAGGATCTTGCGGAGTTCATCGCGGTCGGCACGGCGGTGGCGGCGCGCAAGCAGGGCAATTTCCACCTGCAAAACGGCATGCCGTTCACAAGCGACCTGACGGGGCAGGATTTTTGGACGCTGCTGCATGCGGGGTACCGGCCGCTTTCGCTGGTGATGGGAAGTTGCGTCTATCACGTCGCCCACCAGTCGTTCCGCCAGTATATGCGCACCGTCGGACAGAATTGCGAGATGCCGAATTACACGCAGGCCCTGTACGACGCTCGGGAACTCGCCATGGAGCGCATGCAGATAGAGGCGCACGCGGCGAAAGCGGAGGGGATTGTCGGAGTGCAGTTGCAGGAGAAAAGCCACGGCTGGGGCAGTCACGTCATCGAGTTTTTCGCCGTGGGAACCGCAGTGACTCCCATTTCGGCCGATCATACAATCGAAAAGCCGCAATTGATTCTCTCTTTGAACGACTGACGATGGGCGCAGCCTGGAGGGATGAATGTGGGGATCTTCAAGCGAGTGGCGAAAATCGCGGAGAGCGAGATGAACGAGCGCAAGGAGCGCAGGGAGCGCGACGCTGATCCGAATGTACAGGTTGCGGCGCTGTTTCAGCAGATGGTCGGACAGGTTGCGGAAGTGAAGCGCCTTTTGGGCGAGGTCGCCTTCGCGCACCAGAAGCTGCAGCGCGAGATCGCGAATGTCAGGGCCAAGATGGAGGAACTGGAGAACGAGGCCCGGGATGCGCTGGCCCGCGGCGATGAAGAACGCGCCCGCGAATTGCTCGTCAAAAGGCGGCATCAGGCCGACAGGCTGGTGGAGATGGAGGCGCGTGAACGCACTCTTCGCAAACAGCTTGAACACTTGCAGGACTCGTATGATGAATTGCGGGAACAGGCCGATTCGTTTGAAGAAAAGCGCGATGAGGCGCAGGCGCGGATGGCTGCCGCATCGGCAAAGCTCGCGCTGAAAAAGGCGTCGGACGCCGTCTCGTTCGATGTGGACCGGGCGCTTGAGAGCGCAGAGGAACAGGCGCGCATAGCGGAGGCGCGCGCGGAGGTCGCGGAGTCGATCGAGCAGCAGTTGGCGCGTCTGGAGCAGGAAAGCAAGAAAGCGCCCTGAAGTGCCGGCTGGCAGAGGACAGTGACTGGGAGCAGAATCGCATTTTCAAGATCGAACCGGGGAGTACGGCGACTGGAATTAGCCGCCGTACTCCCCGGTTCATTGCCATGTCATCGCAAGGATGCTCCCTCGCGTACCGGCTCAGGGAGCCTGGTAGTTTCGTTGCGAGAACTGCCCCAGCAGAAAATCGTACGTGTCCTGGTATAAGGATCGCAGGGCGGGGTTGGTGCTGTAGGCAAGCTGGGTCAGAACCTGCGATCCGTCATAGTAGGCGTGGACGACCCCGTCTTCGGCGCCGGCGAGAAACTCGGCGACGAGCTGGTTGTAATAGCGCGCCTGTTCCGCCGGGCTTGTGAACACCTGCGGCCCGATTTCCACTTCCATGCCCGTTCCGAAACGCAGCGCCGTGTCGGCCGCTGCGGTCACCCGCGAGATCGGAAGCGAGGGCGTTTCAAAGTAGTTGGATTGCAGGATGACAGAATCAAAGCCGAGCTGTTGCCACGACGTGATGCCGGATGCGTCGTACAGCGGAATCCAGAACAGCTTCAGCCCGAACGAATGGGTGAGCTTGGACGCCTGCTGGACAAGCTTTGCTTCATTCGGAATCGAGTAGGTCACCTGTTCCGCGTCCCAGTACAGGCCGACGAGCTTCAGGTGTTGAAAATTTGCCTGTTTCCACGCGTTCATGAGGGCGTGCACATACCAGTACATCGCGGCGACGCGGTTGCTGTACGCTTGGTATGTCCCGACGTTTGCGCTGTTGAACGTCAGATTCTGGTTGGTTCCCGGGATGCTGCCCCAGCTCGTGACGCGGCTGTTCGGATAGGGGATGGCCAGTACGACGTTCACGGTGTTGGCCTGCAGACCGAACGAATTGAGCTTGGGCGCGGCATTCGCGACGGTCTGGTTGAGGGCGGCCAATTGCTGGCCGGGCGCGAACAGGTTCTGCAGGTAGTGCGCCCAACCGCCTTCCGTTCCGAGCAGGGTTCCATAAGGAAGAAACAGAAAACTGTCGAACATCCTTCCTTCCACCTGGCCCGATGGACTGATGAACGATACCATCGGCTGAAATTGTTTGGTCGTCCAGGTGCCCTCCGTACCGTATGCGCCGCTGTAGACGAGCAGCATGTTGTGGACGCCGGCGGCGGCGGGCGAAGTGTTTTGCAGGAAGCCCGCATAGTTGTTGAAGTTGGCGTCATAAGGCAACTGAACGAGGCTGGGAGTGATCCAGGGCGAGCCCATGATGCGCAGATTGCGCGCGAGCACCCAAACGTCGACAGGGAAATCCAGGCGGACATACTGCGCCTGGACGTTGTCGATGTTCTGCACGTAGGTGTCGTACAGTTTGCCTGACATGAACGCCGGATAGCTGGAATGCATGATCCCCGCCTGGTGCCAACTGTATCCGTTCATCGAGACGTCGATGCGGACGGAACTCGGGAACAGGATGCTCTGTTGCGTGTTTTCGAAGAACTGGATCGATACTTGGGTGAGTGTTTCCTTCTGGCCGAGATTCACCGTTACAACCCGGCCTCCCTGGCGCAGGAAACCTGTCCAGATGAGACTGTTTGCCGTCAGGCCGCCCGGCGGGCCGGGGTACTGTTTTTTCTCAAGCTGATGAAACAGCGGATCCGTCGTATCCAGGCTCTCGATGGTGCAGGTTCCTTGGTGCGCGAGATTGAAC
>JAJZZT010000353.1 GCA_021797415.1 Bacillota bacterium | reverse complement strand
TCCCAGCCGCTCGTCGCGCTGCGGGCAATCCGTCGGAACGTCCACAAAGTTGCCCTTCTGTCCCCACACAATGTTGTGCTGCAACTGGTTCAGCAGCGGTTCCGAACACGTGAATGTCCCTGTCTGCGGGAGATCGCTGTGCACGACGCGGCCGACGAACCGTTCCAGTTGCACCGGGCCCGGATGTTCGACCACCTTCACGTAGCGAAATCCCTGAAAGGTGAAATGCGGCTCGAATTCCTCGCCCGCAGGATCTCCCTTGCAGATGTACGTGACCGTCTGGCGGGCGGAGCGCAGATTCGCCGTGTAGAAGTTCCCCTCGCGGTCAATCACTTCCGCGTGTTGCAGGACAACCCTGTCGCCCGCGCTCCCCGACACCCGAAAACGGACCCAGCCCACCATGTTCTGGCCGAAATCGATCACGGTCTCCCCCGCCGGCGTGTGGATCAGCGTCTGCGGCGGCACCTCCTCCATCACGCGCATCGGATGGTTGATCTGCGCCACCAGGCCCGACCTGTCGGCGTCAAGCGTCTCCACGCCGCTCCAAGCGGACGCGTCGAACCCGCTTTTACACCACCCCGGCAATTCCTGTCGCGCGTCATACGTCTCGCCGTGATAGATTTCCGACATGAGAATAGGACCATCGGCGCTCTTCCACTCTCCGTCGCTCGTGACGACCTGCTCGCTTCCGTCCTCGTACTCAATGTGCAACTGAATCAAGGCCGCCCGCCTGTCGCCAAAGATCGCCCGGCGGTCGTCCCACATCAGATTGCCCCGATACCACCCGTTTCCCAGGACAACGCCGAGAACGTTGTCACCGCTTGCCAACAGGCCGGTCACATCGTATGTCTGATACTGCAGTTGGTGATGGTAGCTCGTCCATCCCGGCGCCAGCACTTCATCCCCCACGCGCTCCCCGTTGAGGTGCGCTTCATAGAGGCCGAGGGCAGTCGCATACAATCTCGCTCTCGCGACGGGCGCATGGACGGAAAAAGTGCGGCGCAGCAGAGGGCAGACCGCTTCGTCGTCATGGGCAGGCGAGATCCACTCCCCCCGCCATTCCGCGGGATCAAGCAGTCCCATCTCCCAATGGACAGGATCACTCCAGCCCGATTCTTCGCCATGGCCGCTCCACGCCTGCACGCGACAGAAATAGCGCACGCGGGACGCCAAGGGAACTCCAGCGTACTCGGCCTGCACGGACCGGTCCGACTCCACCCGTCCGGTATCCCAGACGATGTTCGCGAACGCCCCGTCGCCCGCAACCTGGATCCGGTAGGCACGCTGAATCACGTCGCGGGCGTCCGACTCCAGCCGCCAACTGATACGAGGCGACAGAACATCGATGCCGACCGGCTGGATCTTGTCCTCAATCGAAACGGCTGTCACGCGAAACAACGGCGTCATCTCCTCTTCATCGCTCGTCTTGCCACGCGTCCATACTATACCCGCCCCGTGGGCTCGTAAATGGCCAAGTCGGCCAAATCGGAGTTCTCGACCGTTCGGTCGCTCACCTTGCCGAAAACAATCTTTCCATGCTATACCGGAGTCAGCACGGTCTGCACCACCGTGCGAACAGCGAGGTGTGATATGCCCGCCAACTTCTGCCTGTCATGCGGCCACGCACTGGATATCAGAGAGATTTCCGGCATCGGACGACGGGTCTGCCCTGCCTGTGGATTTATTTTTTGGGGTTACTACAGCATGGGTGTAGGCGCAATCGTCTTGAAGGGGGACGCCCTGCTTCTCGTTCGCCGCAGTGAGGAGCCCGGGAAAGGATATTGGACCATCCCCGGCGGCTACTGCGAACAGAATGAGCCGATTGAAGTGACGGTGGAACGTGAAGTGCGCGAAGAGACCGGAATTATCGCCCATGCCGCCCGCATCGTCGCCATCCGCGACCGTCCCGACAGTATCCACAACTTGTATGTTGCGTTTGCCATGGACTATGTGGACGGCGATCCTGTCCCGGATGGCGTCGAAGTGGACAGGGCAGATTTTTTCACGCGCGAACAAATGGCATCCCTTCGAATTGCGGGTCTGACCAAGTGGCTTGCAGAAGTGGCATTCTCATGTGAAAACGCAGGACTCACTGCAGATGAAAGCCCTTTTGTCAGCAAGACGGTCAACAGCCTCTTTCGCACTGCCCGCGCATCCCGTTTGGACGTGAGCAGCCGGGAGAATCCCACTTGAAAAGAAGCCGGACAGTGGATCGTGGGTCGCGGTTTGTGGATCACGAACCGTGAGTCGCGAACCGCGCTATACAGTCACAGCCGCCTGGAGGAGATTATTTGAAACAGCCGAATATCCTGCTCATTTCAAGCGACCAACAGCACTGGAACACCATCGGGACGCTGAATCCGTACCTCGTCACCCCGAACCTCGACCGCCTTGCGAAAGAAGGCATCACGTTCACGCGGGCGTATTGTGCAAATCCGTCCTGCACCCCATCGCGCGCCTCCTTGATCACCGGGCTCTACCCCAGTCAACACGGTGCGTGGACGCTTGGTGCAAAGCTGCCCGAAGATATACCGACCCTCGGCGGAATCCTCGCGGCCGCCGGTTACCGCACCAGTCTGATCGGCAAGGCGCATTTTCAGCCCCTGCGCGCGACGGACGACTATCCGTCGCTCGAATCGTACGGTTATTTGCAGGATTGGGATTTCTGGCGCAACTTCTCACAGGATTTTTACGGTTTCGGTCATGTGGAACTGGCTCGCAATCACACAAACGAGCAGATCGTCGGTCAGCATTACGCGCTGTGGATGGAGGAAAATGGATTGACCAACTGGCGCGACTACTTCCGTCCTCCGGCGGGCACCATGGACCCCGCCGAGCGGGGAACCTGGCCGCTGCCGGAGGAATATCACTATGACGCATGGATTGCAAAGCGGACAAACGCACTGCTTGAGCAGTTCGCAAAAGATGATGCGAATTTCTTTCTTTGGGCAAGTTTCCCCGATCCTCACCCTCCCTATCTTGTTCCGGAACCATGGGACCGGATGTACGACCCGCAACAGATCTCCGTACCCCGCGCAAAACCCGGCGAACATGCGACGAATCCACCGCACCATCGCCTGACACAGGAGCGTCAGCCCGATTTCTCGCACTATTGCGAGAGTGGATTCGACTTGCTCGGAATGTCATCGCACGTCCACGATGAGGAGGATCTGCGCAAAGACATCGCCACGTACTATGGCATGATCAGCATGATGGACAAGTACATCGGAAGCATTCTCGACAAACTTGATGAGTTGGGCCTGTCCGAAAATACGATCGTCGTATTCACCTCCGATCACGGACACTTGTTCGGGCAGCACGGGCTGATCGCCAAGGGTCCGTTTCACTATGAGGACCTGCTGCGCGTGCCGCTGATCGTCCGCTATCCAGGGCACGCGCCCGCGCGCGCAATGAGTGGCGCCCTGCAGTCGCTGGTGGACTTTGCCCCCACCCTACTCAGCCTGCTCGGTCTTCCGACCGCACGGCACATGACCGGCGTCGACCAGAGTGCGGTCTGGCTTGGCGGTGAGATCCCTGCGCGCGATCACATCATCTGCGAAAACCATCATGAACCGACGACAATCCATCTAAAAACATATGAAGAAAACCGCTACAAACTCACAGTCTACTTCCGTCAAATCTATGGGGAGCTGTTCGATCTGCAGGATGACCCAGGAGAGCTCCACAATCTATGGGATGACCCATGCCATCGGGAATTGCGGGAGGAATTGCTTTTGAAGTTTCTCTGGGCGGAATTCGGCAAGGAATCCGTGTGGATGCCGCGCATTTCACACGCCTGACCAGAAAATACCATTCAGGGACAGAACCATCTCCAAACACGTATTCAGAAATGGCGCTCAGCACTGAGTGGGGACACAGCAAAAGACCCTCAATCCATAGTGCGGAATCCCATGCGCGGTGGGTAAAAGTCGCCGCAACAACAATCTCCTCTTCATACGATTCATTACATTCGTTCTGGAAGAGGGTGAAGATATGGGTGAAGTTTTTGGTGGATACACTCGCTGGGCGGTGGTTTTCCTGATCATTTTCGTGCTGTTCATTCTCTTGGTGCCGTATGGCGGAGGTGCTTACTGAAGATAACCATGTGGGGAGGCGCAACAATTGAAAAGTGTGAAGCTCGATGCAACACTCGCGACATTCCCGCGAATTGCGATTGGGGCAGGTAGTGCATTTTCTTTCGGACCCGCGCAAGCGACCGGAGCAGGCTTTGCCGTTCCCGGAGCCGCGGCTGGATTTGCCCAGGCCGCGTCCGGACCCGGAGGATTTGCGGCCGGGGCCGGGTTTGGAGCCAGCATTGGCGGATACAGAGGAGTCGGTGGACCGTATCCCATGACGGGTGGAATGGTCGTGGCCACTCCCTATGGTTTGCGAAGAACCGTCGTCCGTTATTTTTAAGACAATTTGACGGCCAGATAAAAACAGCGCTCAGTATTGTTTTTATCTGGCTTTACACCATATTCTAAACAAGGAGCGCCTTTCATGACGACCTATACCAATCGGATGATCGTATTTCTCGTTCTATTTCTGCTGATCGTCATGTGCGGCCCGTATTACGCAAACCCGCCTGGCATGAGAGCGCCCTGGCCCGGCGGCATGACATTCAAAGTAAACCAGGGAAACTCAGGGCCCATCAGCCACAACATTCCCTACACCTATTACGCCTGGGATTTTGATCTATCTCTGTATACACCCGTTGTGGCGGTGGCAAACGGGCTTTCTGCCGTGGCGGGTTATCAACGCGATGGATATGGAAATCGAATTCAGGTACGACACGCGAATGGAACGTATTCACTTTACGCCCATCTCGATTCGTTTTGCATCTCTCCAGGCGAACAGGTCGTCAGAGGACAGGTCATTGGTTTTTCAGGAATTACCGGTTATACAAATGGACCTCATCTGCACTTTTCCATTATCGATCAAAAGAATTACAGTCTCCCCTCCATGTTCTCGGATATCGGAGTGCCTGTAGAAGGGGAATACTGCACTTCTCGAAATTGGATTTAATTTGAACGGGTTCTTTAAGCTCGTTTTTTTGCCCAGTCCTCCGCCAACATCGCATAGACGGCGTGGTCGACAAAATGATCATACAGCCACTCAGCCTGGCGCCTGAAACCCTCCAGAACAAACCCCAATTTCTCCGGTATATGCCGGCTTTTATCATTATCGACGGCGCACTGGACCTCCGTCCTGTTCAGATGATACTCATGGAATGCAATATCCAATAATGCCCGGCACGAATTAGTTGCCACACCGCATCCTTGATATTTCTCTCCAATCCAGCAGCCAATACTCGTCGAACAATTTTCCCAATCCACCCGATGGAACCCGATGACTCCGACAAGATTCCCCCGCTGCCGAATCCCCGCCCAGAACCCATTGTTGGCTGCAAATTGATGGATGGTTGCCTGAATAAAGGACCGCGCGTCCTCCACCGTATTCATGTCGTCTATCCAGGGCAGCCATTCCCGCAGATTGGATCTTGATTCATCGATCAGAGAGATTATTTGGCTGGCATCGTGCATCGACAGCAGACTCAACTGGATTTGATCGTTGACGCGATGACAGAACACGTTCATACTCCCCCTAAACTCCGCAGTCGGTCCCGTTTCCGAAAAAACACTCAGACTGTCTTTGCATTGTATGCGCGGGCGAGATAATACAACATTGCCGTGAGATGAATTTTTCCATATTTTTGTAAGTTATATACTGCGTTTTATTCTTAATATATCCATAATACAAATAAACCTGACACAACAATCCCCGTGAAAACTCCTGACAATATGCCGAATCGTTTTTTCAATGCAGATCACCTATCCTCTGACGAGTTGATGGATCAACAAAGGATAGGCTGCGTCCATCTATCTATTCTGCTGTAATTTTGTAAATTGCCCATTCAAATCGATGTTGCAACTTAAATAGATCAATGAGAAATACCTTGTGGTCAACACGCGCCTCTATACGGGCTGTCTCTGGAAGATTGGAAGTCCTGTTTTTATTACCTATTATTTTCCATTTTAATATATATGATCTAAAAGCCGCCTGTTGATACGTGGGAGTATTTATTAGCCAACGAGTCTTAATTTTTGCCCCGGCACGATTGAAACCTTCAGGAAGGAGATTACTTGTATAAACAATAGAACTTAAAATTGCACTATTTCTCCAAGGACTGTGAGGTGACGGCTTGTTCTCAAATGGTATCTTCATAATCTCAATTTTCCCTCTAATATAGAATGGGACCTTTTCTTGTTTGGCATCTATTACAAAATGGGGATTATCATATATGTGGCTATCCCGTTAGTTCAGCTTCTGTAATTGTCCTGGTAGATATGGATGCTTGTAGCAATCGGTTGAACCACTCTCCCTGGAAATGCCGCCGGTTGTAGCGGTACGTGTACTCGTTCAAA
>JAJZZT010000241.1 GCA_021797415.1 Bacillota bacterium | reverse complement strand
CAGGACGCCGACATCGCGCACCGTCGTGTACTGACTGGCGTTTTGCAAGCCGGATGCGTTGACGTAGTGCGTGTGCGTCAAACCCAGCCGTTTTGCCTCCTGATTCATCAATTTGGCAAACGCAACTTCATTCCCGCCTATCGCGTCCGCCAGAGCGACGGCGGCGTCATCGGCCGAGACGACGTACATGTACTCCAGCATACGGCTCAGTGTGATGTGTTCCGTCGGATTCAGATAAGCCACGGACAGACCGGGTGTCCTGGCCACCCGATAGGCGGACTGGCTCACGGGGATGATCGAATTCATCGTCAACTGGCCTTTCTTGACCAGTTGCAACGCGATGAGCGACGTCATCAATTTCGCGATCGACGCGGGATAACGTTTGGCAAGCACGTGATTGGCATAGAGCACCTGGCCTGTAGCGGCGTTGATCAATTCGCCGGCCGGCGCCGTGAATCCCACCGCAGACGTGTTGAGATTATCCGTCAGTTGCCGCATTTTCGGCGGATGTGCGACAGGCGCCGGGCCGCCCGTTTCCGCAAGCGCCACGATGCCGCCCGCGACCAGAACCAATGCGCCGGCGCTGATCCACAGCGTCCGCTTTACTCTTCCCACCGCCGACCCTCCCCAGAACCGTTGAAACAAATGCGCGTCCCCGCGCACCGCGAGTATTATAGCATGAGCGATCGTCCATCCGGCAATCGGACTGTGTTACAATGTGTTACAATTAAGTGCACATCACTGGTCAAATCGTGAGATGAACCGGCTGTGGAGATGAGCCTGGTGAACGACCTGTTTATCGCCGTCAAACGCATCTATCTGGCCGCCGATCCGGGCGACGGAATCCGCATCCTGGTGGATCGGCTCTGGCCCCGCGGGGTGCGCAAAAGCGCCGTTACCCTCGACGCATGGGTCCCCGAAGCAGCGCCGACTCCCGCCCTGCGGTCGTGGTTCGGCCACGATCCGCTGCGCTATGACGAATTCCGCCTGCGCTACCTCGAAGAACTGCGCCGCCGGCCGGAAGCGCAGTCGGCCGCGGATGCGTTGGTCGACAGGATGCGTCGCGAACAGAAAGGGCTGACGCTGCTGTACGGCGCGCGAGACGAGAAGAACAACAACGCCGTGGTCCTGCGGGAGCACCTGCTGGATCTACTCCATTCAGACGGGACTTCATCCCATGTTCCCTGACCCGCATGATCAAGGAGACATGGGATAAACCACATTCCGAGGAGAGAGGACTTTATCACAGTTCTCCGAGGTGGTTCCGCTCATTGACCGAATGAACTTCCCAGACGCCCGCCCTGTGCGACAACCGGCACAGACCGGTGTTGTCCAGCGCGCCTCTGGCACGTGCGTCCGCGACGCCCAGCACCGCTTCGAGGGCGGCGCGGATCCAACCGCCATGCGACACCACCAGCACGCGCCGCCCGGCGTACGCTTCGGCCACCGCGACAAGGGCGGCGCGTGCGCGCGTGCGGATTGCCTCATCCGATTCCGCATCCTCCGGTTGATCGGAAATGCCTCTCGCCAGCGCCTCCTCGGGCGTCCACCCACCGCGCATGCCGCAATCGCGCTCCACGAGAGCATCCAGCACGGAAATGGCGGACACGCCTGTGGCGCGGGCGATGATATCGGCCGTCTCGCACGCACGCGACAGGGGGCTGCAGACCACGGCGTCCCATGGTCCCGCAAGGGCGAGATGGGCAGCGCAGCGGCGCGCCTGTTCTCTCCCGCGCGCGTTGAGCGGAATGTCGGCCCTGCCTTGCGCGCGCCGCTGGTCATTCCAATCCGTCCTGCCGTGCCGTACCACGCACAATTCCGTCGCTTTCACTCCGCACGCCCCCGAATATCCATTCCTTGAATCAATTCCCTCACGCAAAAACCTCACATCCCGCCGCGATGTGAGGTCGGCATACTCAATAAATATCAGGAATACATGTCTGAAAAAAACGGCAACACCCGCATGTGCCGTACCGAACGCGTGTTTTCGAACCTGCTCTCGCAGGTGGGTGACCGGCGCGCCGATATTTGACGTCCCCGCGAAGGGGCGTGCCAGCACGGCGACGTATTCCCGTCTCCCGGTAAACACGTAAGGTTCAAAACAGATGTCCGCATACGCGCACAGCAGGTGGTTATTATGATAACAGCAGGCGCGCGCCTGCGCAACCTCGTGAGCAGGCAGCGGGGATAAAGTCGCCTGCAAAAACTTGGTTTATCCCATGTCCCCGAGGCGCCGTTCACAGGGCTCCGAGAAATTCAACCAGCCGCCGCTTGGCAAGCCGTTCAATGTCCGGTTCGTCAAATTTCATCGGCTTGGCGTTGGCTTCAAACAGTCGCGGTCCGCCCGCGCGCGACAGGCCCATATCAAGTGACAGTTCGCACCATACGCCGGGCAATCCGGTTACCGCGTCGGCGGCCTGCTGCGCCACCTGTTTTGCCAGCGCATCGACGCGCGCGGCGCGCGCGCCAAACACCGCGGGCAACACGTCGGACGGCCTGGCAAGCGATCCGCCGTTTGGCACGTGCGTGGTGATCCCGCCCGGCGGACCCACGCGGACGCCCGTACCCGTGAGTGAAAAGGCTCCGCCGGGGACGCGGTGAAACAACAGGCGCAAATCGAATTTGCGTCCATCGACAAGCGCGCAATCCGCGTCCTCTTGCAGCAGATAGCGGTTCGCACGCCACAGGAGGCGTTGCAGCGCGGATGCGGACAGACCCGTCCAGACGCGCGTCGCGCCCGCCTGCTGGAGAACGGCTTCGTAACGTCCGCCGCTGTGCCGCACCCGCACGATGCCGATGCCCGCTTTGCCCGCCAGCGGTTTGACATACACCGAGCGATGGCGCAAAACGAATGCGGCAAGCTGTTCCGGGACGATCCACTCCTCCTGTGCGGGCACAAAAGACCGCAGCGCGTCCGACGCGTTCCACAGCCGCCCCACCTCCGCCTTCTGCAAAAAACGCGGATTGGTCACGGTGCGCCCCTGTGCGGCCCACGCGGCAAGCAGTCCGGCTGTCGCGTCGCGACCTTCCCATGAACGCAGAGGGATGCGGTTGTACAGCGTACCCGGCAACTCCCGTTCCACGCGAAGGAAGGCGCGGTCGCCAGATCGCCACCTGTGGCATGAAACCTGTCCGCCCGGATCGACGTTGAACACCGAGCACTCCACGCCCGCGCGCTGCGCGGCGCGACACAGCCGCGCAAAGTTGGCGCGATTGCCGCCCAGCCGACCCACTGCTCCGGACGCCGTCAGGATCCCGATCTCACGAGCCATCGAACATCACCGCCGCCGGCCCGTCGGCCGTCCTTTCATTCTGGTGCAGGTACTGCGCGTAGCGCAGGATCATTTTGCGCGATTGCACGCCCGCACCGTGCAGCGCACGATGGTGAAAAATCGCCCTTCCCGGTTTCGCATTGGCCTCAAACACGACAATCCTCCCATCGTTCGCAAGTCCCATGTCCAGTCCCAGTTCACCGAGTTGCGGATCAAGCGCTTCGGATACCCGGCGGCATGTCGCCCTGGCCGCCGCTTCGAGCCGTTCGCGCGCGTCTGTCCACTTTTTCCCGAACCATCCGGCAAGCACCGCGTCACCCGCCTCCACCCTTCCGCCGCTGTGCACGTGCGTCGTGATGCCCGTGGGATGGGCAATCTTTGCGCCGATGGCGACCGTGCGCCAGGTGGTCCCGTCTATTCGCTGGACGTGGACGCGAAAATCTGTCTTGCATCCGTCGTAGCGCAGCAAGGGAATCTCCTCCTGCAACAGACAGGCCATGCCGCCCATCTGTACGCGACACACGTCAAGCGTATCCGCCAGGTTTTCGTATACGCGCGTGAGGGCTCCGTTCGACCGGCGCATCGCCAGCAGGTAGCGACTCCCCTCCCTGCCGATTCTGCAGATTCCCTCGCCAAAACTGCCGCTGATCGGCTTGACGAACACCGCGCCGTGGCGTTCCAGCAGTTCTCTCGCCGCGTCTTCCGTCGCCGAGTAAACCGTTTCGGGCAAAAACGCGGCCGTTTCGTCGCAACTGCGAAGAATTTTGTCAATTTCCTTTTTATTTACGAACCGCTCATTAAAATACGGTATGGCCTGCTGCCGCAAAGCGCGCTTCACACTCAGCGCGCTGGCCGACACCTCCTCCCGGCGCGTGGGCAACCGATTGTACACGACGGTCGGCAGCGGTAAATCCAGCGCAGCGCGCGGCGCTTCACCGTCTCGCCACATGCGCGGCGAAAAACTGTAAGCGGTGATGCCGGCCTCTCGCGCCGTGGCGATCAGGGACCGGATGTAGGGAGCGTACAGGTTCGCATCCCCTGTAAGCACGCCGAGCACAGGACGTTCACCAGTTTTCATGGGCGCTTCGCCTTCTATCTTGAAAATGAGGGTCAGGGGCTAGCCGCCAGTATCCCTTTGCTCCTGCTCGGACACCGCTATCGCTAAACTCGCGACGAGCAAAGGGATACTGGCGACCCAGCAAACCTTATCCATGGCATGGAACTCGCGACGAGCAAAGGGATACTGGCGCCCCAGCAAACCTTGCCCATGGCGCAAAAGTCGCCGGGCGCAGGGCAGGGCGCCGACCCGCGCAACTCTTGGCCTCATGACGCCGTTTTCCGTCTGCGGCCGCTCTGCGGTTTGGCCTGCACATCCCACGATTTTCGCACGTCAACCGATTCGTCCCACACCTCGTCATTGTGAATCATGGAAAAAATCAATTCGATCGGTTCCTGGTAGCGCGTGTATGCCGGTGTGCGGCGGACGTGCTCGTGCACACGCGTCACGAGCGCAAGCAAGCGCTCCCGGTCGTTCTTGTAAAATGCCCTCACATGGTCCCCGCTGTGCAATGGAAGGTAGGGCAACTGCCCGTGGTGCAGCGCCACGATGTAGGCCAGTGAGAGCGTTCCCAGCGCGATGTCCGGATCGACCAGGAAACTCGCGGGCGTGCGGTACTCAAACCCGCCGTGCGACTTGTGCCGGATATCCCCGAGAAATCCGTACTTGGGCCGTCTTCGTCCCGCCGACACCGGATCCTCGATCAGCATCAGCGGCAGTCCCACGTACACGTCGAGCAGGTTGACCAGCCTCGCCGTGTAAGGAAGTCCGCTGAAATGCACATGCCCGCCGATCGGAAACCGCTCAAACGGCGCACTCCCCGCCAGCCACTCCGGATACGGCGCACCGTTCATGCGCACCGCCTGCGCCAGCGCATCCGCGATATTCCGGCACACCTCCTCCGGTGTCGCCGCCGGGTCCGGCCTGATCTCCGCCAGCGGACGCTTGGTCCGGTCGCCGGCATACGTCCGGTCATCGCACCCGATCTTTCCTTTTGACGGAAAGTAATGGGATGCCAGAACCATCTTCCCGCGCCTCCCTTTCAGCATGAATTCCAGATCGGTTCCGAGCAGCAACGCACTCCTGTCCGCCTGCGAATTTTCCATTGCCTCCATGTAATTCACGAGGCCCGCGCTGAACAATTCCAGCAAGCGGCCCTTGAGTACCGGCGCCGGCGCGACATCCAGAACAAAAATACGGCCGTGGGGATTGACGCCGAGCGTCACGAGCGCAAACTCCAGCCCCAGCGTGTGGACGGCCCGCACCGCCATGAGCGATACGCGGCGCGCCTGCTCATCGAGATCCCCGGAGATCTCCGAAAATGAATCCACCACCTCATTCAGCCGCTTGTTCAGCCACACATTCTTGGACTCTGTGCGAAAACAGCCAATGGCCTGGAGATTGAACACAGGCACCTGGTAGTGCCGCGCAAGCTGCGGCCTGTTCCCCGCGCGCACGCCCACTGCCGCAAGGGCCTTCAGCATGAGCGGTCTCGACTGCGTGAGGCGGATTCCTTCCGGTCTGTTCGCCTCCCACAGTCCGCCGCTGACTTCCGTCGCGTTGCCGTAGTGGATCACGACATCATCGCGCGTGACCGTGCGCAATTCACGGACGGGCACCACATCGCCCGCCCTGCGCGCCAGCCGCTGCGCGGACGGCTGACCATTGTGGAGCAAATAATAAGTCACGATCGCGGCTCCCTTCTCGCGTCTGAGTTGTGCGCCAGCTCACGCGCGAAGAGGATGGGACGCACAAATGACAGGTCGACCAATGTTTGCGAACCTCTCGTCGTCACGGGCGTTTTCCATGGTTTGGAATTCACTTCAATCACGTAGACCCGCCCGTCTGCATCAATGCCGAGATCCACGCCTAACTCCCCCAGCAGACGTCCAGATTCCCCTTCCACCGTCTCGGGAATCAGCGATACCAGATGGATGATCTCCCTTCTGACAGCGGCCACGTTCAATCTCTGGTCCGCTTCTCCGATGATCGACAGCGGAAACGCCTCGCCGCCCGTGGTCAGATTGGACACAAATTCCCCACGCGCCGCTACCCGCGCGTACAATTTGGTCCGTCTCCACCTGCGATTGCGGTCTTTCTG
>JAJZZT010000042.1 GCA_021797415.1 Bacillota bacterium | reverse complement strand
GATTCACCAGTTTGGCGTAGTCCAACACCAACTGGCGCACCTTGGCGGGATCGGACACGTACCCGGCAGCCATGAGCGACTCCGCCAGGTTGGTGTACCCGATGCCCGGAATGTTCACCTTCGGACCAAAGCCCATTCCCACGGTCGCACCGGTTGGCGCCGACGCTCCTGCGGTTGGCACCCCGTAGTTTTGATCGAGCAGCGTGGACTGCAAGGAAGGAATCGGGAAGACGTTAAAGAACCCGGTCCAGTTCCACGCCATCTGGAAGTTGCCCTGCAGCACCTGCGACCAGTAACCCGGCTGCTCGACCGCAGAGGCGGTCGTCTTGATGCCAAACGCGCTCAGTTGCGACGCCAGATTGCTGGCAGCCAGTTGCGTTCCCGTCCAGCCCGCCGGGCTGATGACCGAAATCGTGAACGGTTTGCCTTTCGGCGTGTACCACGTCCCGCCCCGGTTCGTGAAGTGCAGGGAGAGCAGAATCTGTTTTGCCTTGACGGCGCTCGGCGCATAGTCATTGAAACCCAGCTTCTGCATCTGCTTGGGCCACGAGCCAAGGTAGAGCATGCGCAGGCCGTGCGGCAGCCCCGTCTGGTACGTGTTCACGACGTTTTTCATGAAGCCGTTGTTCGCGAAGGTCAGGGAGCGCCGGTTGATCAGATACGCCAGGGCCTGTCTGACTTTCACAAGGCTCAGCGGGTAGGACTGGTTGTTGAAGTAGAAGGCTTGGCCCGCCGTGGTGGGAACTGCGGTGTAGTGATGGTTGGGCGTGGCTTTCCACCGGTTGACGATGCCTCCGGTCAGCCCCGGCCACCCGTAATCCATTTTCCCCGCAAACATCTGCGTGGTCGCCACGCTGTTGCTGCCGTCGTTCCACGCGATGATCTGCGGCACGTGAATCTTGCTTGCGCCAAAGTACCCCGGCCACCGCACGAGGTTGATCTGCGCCGTCGTGATCCCCTGCAGCTTGAACGGACCGTCACCCACGAGGGTCGGCGGATTGAACGCCATCAGCGTCTGCCCCGCCTGGATCATGAAGTTGTGCGCCGCAGCGTTCGCGTTGCTCGGCGTGGCGCCCGCCTTGGTCGGCAGCGTCCTGGCGTAGGTCAGCACTTCACTCTTCAGTTTCGCAGTGGCGAACTTCCCGTAGACCGAGGAAGGGAAGGCATAGTTCTGCAGAATGCTGAACAGAGCCGTCTGCGCGGACATCGGCGAGGTGCTTCCCGGAATGTACTTGCGTAGTTGAAAGACCACTTCGTGCTTGTTCGGCGCCGTGATGCCGGTCGCCACACCGGGCCAGGGCCAGCCCACGGTCGCGCCAAGCATGTAGCTGTTCACGACATCCGTGCTGGTGACCGGCGCGCCGTCTTGCCACTTCGCGCCCGGCTGCAGCATGATCTGCAGCTGGCTCCCGACAATCTTCCACGACTTGGCGAGCTGCGGCACGTACTGACCGCTTGGCTGGATCTGCACAGCCAGGGGCAGGTCGACGTACATCGGCATCCCGGCCATCGCGTAGTTCGGAGCATAGCCGTTGTTGGTCCAACTGGTGCCCCATCCGCCGCTGTAGAGGTTGAACGGCTGTGGCGTCGCCGCGGCCGCGCCGGCCGGCACGCCGATCCCGGCCAGCGCCGTGAGCAGTGCGCCTCCGGCGATCATCCCGCGCATCATTCTCTTGTTTGAACCCTTCATGACTTGACCCTCCTTTAGTGTTTGAAAACGTTCCATTAGTGTTGGGTTGCAGATGAATTCATTCAAGAAACTCTCCGATCTGTGCGCTCCGGTCGCACGCAACCCTTGCCGGACCTGACTCTCCTGACCGGGGCGGATCCTTCACACGACCTCTGATCACCTCCTCATGACCACCCGAAAAATGGCTTTGTGCCAGCCGCCCGTATCCCTTTGCTCCTGCTCGAACACCGCTGTCGCTAAACTCGCGACGAGCAACGGGATACGGGCGACCCAGCACGCTTTCATTCCATCGCGGGCCCGCAGCAGGGCGTGGGGTCAGTTCCCTCGCTGGATCTGCAGCACCGCCAGTTGTCCCGATGCAATGTTGATCTTCCAGGTCGTCGCCCCGGCCGATTGCCACTTGCCGAGCAGGCTCTTCACGGCGACGGACCCCGACGCTCCGCTCCCCCCGCTCTTGTACCCGGGAAGCACCTGAGCAAGGACCGACGGCGGAATGCTGATCGTCCCGGAGAAGGGGGTCGTACCGATGTTTGACGCCACAAGCCAGACCTTTCCATACCCTGCACTGTAGTACGCCTCCACCCCGGAGGAGTTCGGCTTCACCACCACGGCGGGTGGCACCTTGGCCACCGTCGGCGCCGGTCCCGCCGTGTAGGTTCCGCTCGCGCCTCCCGCGGTCACGGTTACGGACGACACAGCCAACCCCGGCTTTTGAACCAGAATGCGGAAGTCGGCGCCTCCATTCTCTGCTCCTTGGAAAACAGCGTTGGTCACGTCGAATGTCGCGGTCAGGTACTTGCCCGTGTTCGTGACGGATACGGGCGCCTGGGTTCCCACCGCATAAGCGGTGGCGTACGCGCCGTTGACCGGCGCCGCCTTGTCCGAACTGTCGTACTGCAGATAGAACGCGTTGGTCTGGTTGTTTGCGTACGTCACCTTGATCTGCACATTCGGCTGCGTGGACGGCACGAGACTCGGTGGAACCTGAAAGTAGAGGTTCTGGACATAGGGCGACGTTCCGCTCACTCCGAGTTGTGAAACCAGCGCGGGCTGGCCGAGGACCGTTTGTACGGTGTACCTGCCGTCAGGCTGGAGCACCGCCGTGATGCCGCTGCTAACGCCAGAGTACAACGGGCTCTCCGGCGCGGCGGGATATGCGTTTGCGTACGACGGGCCCTGGAGGATCGTTCCCCCGTGCGCCTTGAACGCCTTCAGGTCCGCCACCAGACGTGGATTGAGATTCGGCGAATTCAGGTCGCTGTTCCAGTCAATGATCGTGTGAAACCGGTTGAGCGAAACGGCCCCGTTCAAGACGGACAGGTCTGTGAAAAGATTCGCCGCAGGTCTCGCGCTGCGCAGGTAATCCGCCAGTCTGAACGTGTCGCCGTTCAATCCGGCGCCGGTGTTGTTATGCAGGAGTTGATCGTACCCGAGCATGATGCCCACCGGAAATTGCGGCTGGGCTCCCCGCACCTGGCCGAGCGCGGAATGCCACGCAAGGTAACTGGGAAACGTGTTGGCGAAGAACGCCGGCTGCAATCCCGTGCCGCTGTACATGAAATAATCCAGGCCGTAGCGATACGCGCCTTCCAGTGGATAATGACCCATCCAGTGCACGAGTTGCGTACGAGTACCCTCCGTGGGCGACCACTCCTCCAGCAGAGGCACCTGGTACGACTGCGACAGATAGCCGAACAGCGAGGCAAAACTCGTATGGTCCGCGTTATCCAGATTCACAATCGCATGATACTGTTTGGCCAGTTTGAAGACGGTGTCAGGCGGATTTCCCAACATGCCGACATCGCTTATGCCGCCGCCATAGTAGGTGAGCAGCGTTTTCGTCGTGGCCTTTCGGGCGACCGCCAACGTCTGACCGAGCAGTGTCTGGAAGCTCCAGAAGCGGAATCTCTGATAGACCGAGAAGTTCGCCTGACCGGGAGTGAAAGCGGGGACCGCCGCGAAACTCTGGTACTTCGTGCCAAGAGCGCTGTTGAGCGCGGTGATCGAAGAATAGTTTTGCGCCAGCCAATGATGGAACATGGCGACGTCCTGGGGTGCGTACCCCGCGATACCGCTTGATGTGGGCCCGTAACCCGCATCATTCCAACCAAAGTCGATATAGGCTCCACCGAACGCGGGAGACTTGGTCAGCGCCGCCACTGTCTTCCCGACAAAATTGAAGTAGGCCTGGTTCGCACGCTGGCTCCAGAATGCGGGTTCACTGGCAGGCGCCCCGGTACTCGTCAGTTCTGTTCCACCGGGCAACCAACCGGGCGTGTCCGTGTACCATGGAATATACTCCCAGAATATAGGAATCAGTTTCAGGTGGGTTTCCTGGCAATACTTCAGATACCTTTGCAGGACGGCAAAGTTGAAAACCCCCGGTTTCGGCTCTATCGCGGCCCAGTCCAAATTTACCTCAACGCCGGTAAGGCCTTCCTTTGCAAACCGCTGAAAGGTCGACAGGGTCCAGGTCTGGCTTGTGTTGTTGCCCTTATAAACAAGCGCCTGGACAAACCATTGAGGTTTTTGGTTGGACGCGTTCGGCGGCGCCGCAGTCGCCTGAACGCTTCCTGCAACGCTGCCAAACGCCAAACCGGTCGCCACGGTTCCAATTGCCAGTCCCTTAAAGCCCTTCCAGACGCCCGCGCTAGACACTGCCCGCCGTTTCATAAACACACCTCCATCGTTGTTTGTCAGATAAATCGACATGAACACCGGGACAAACCGCTGGAAATCACCCCCTCGCATCCTTGGACAGACGTGAATGCGCTTCCTCCGCGCCTGGAATCGCTTTCTCCCGCGGTGCAAGAACCCACGGCTCCACAGAACGAACTTCGGCAGACGTTGCGACGACCTGGGAAGACAAAACTCTTTCAATACGGATCAGCGCCATACCTATTCCCCGTCACGAAAAAAACATGATAGAACTTCTTTCGCTCTGTATCGGATAGAAATATAACAACAACAAACCTCTCGCAGCATGGTTAATACAACAACGGACAACGAATCCCTCGTGTTGATGCATGCGATATTCGTCAATCCTTCAGAGTGAGCGATCTGCGCAATAGACTGGTGGTGGCTTCAATCACAGGCTGGCCTGTCTCTTGAAAAGCAGGCGCAGGTCCACATGTGCGTCCCCAATGAAACTTCGCGGGGACTTCGATCACTTCCGTTGTCGCCGATCCTGCAATCAACCGGCTCACCACGCCAGCAGCTTCCTGGCCGATGACGAGCTCTGATTGATCAATCCACGCCACGGGAAAATCCTCCGCCCTCCCGCCAAACAAGCGACCGAAGTTGCTGAAATCGGAACCAACATCGAATCCGGCGATCGACAGATCATTTGGAACACTTCGACCGACAACATACGCAGCTTCCAGGGCAATCTGGACGTCAAGCGTAGAAACGCCCACGATCGCGGTGACCTCCGGATAGCGTCGGAGTTTATCAACCACATAGTTCTGAGCATCCTGGAGCGCCGTCTCCGCCCTGAACTCTGGAATCCACAATGCCTCATCAGTGGGGATGACCCCATTGTTCTTCAGGCCTTCAAGAAATCCTTTGGTTCGCTCGACAATACTTTCGGTGGACGTGGCGAACAAGTCAGCGCAAACCAACGCCATGTTCCGGTGCCCGGCTGCATGGAGAGCGTTAACCGCTTCCATAACCCCGTTTGCGTTTTGGGAAACCACTCGTGAAATATCAATTCCAGGGAACCACCGGTCCACAAACACAAGAGGAAACCGTTCAAAGGACAATTGTACAAAGTCTCTGTTATACATCTCTCCGTATCCAGGCAAGACGATCATTCCGTCCACCCCGGCCTGAAGAAACTTCGCGACAATCTTACTCTCCCGTTCGCGATCGCCGCCTGAAAAATCAACCAACGCGGATGCCCCGGTGTCCGAAATCCCGCCAATCACACCGCTCAACAGCCGTCGAGCGAACCCGTCCCGAGCCTCCGGCAGAATCACCCCGACCACAGACGATTTGTCCGTCGCCCGCTGCGGAACCTCAACGGTTGCCTGTTCCCTGGCGTGCTCAGGTTCCTTCACACCGCCAGACAACTGAAGAACTTGTTGCGCTTCCGAACGGACAAACGTCCCCCTTCCCTGAATGCGGACGACAATGTCTTCGGCTTCAAGAATGCCGAGCGCCTTCTTCACGGTGGATACGCTGACCTGAAAGCTGCTTGCCAACTCTGTTTCCGGTGGAACACGGTCAAGCAGTTCGCCATCGCGAATCTGTTGCCGAAGATCGTCAACAACCTGGGAATATAGGGGTCTCTTCACCTACATTCTCCCTTCTCGGTGGTTCGATGGTCAATAATTATACAAAACGTCTTTCATATTCATCGGTATTATCCATATCATACGGCTATATTCTATGACTGTCAATACTGCGTGATGCTAACCTTCACAAACTCTTTCAGAACTGCAGCATCACACGAGGGTCTATCTATCTTGAAAATGTCTTCTGCCGGTCTTCGTCATCCCCTTTGCTCCTGCTCGGACACCGCTATCGCTAAACTCGCGACGAGCAAAGGGGATGACGACGCCTCAGCGAACCTTGTCCATGGCGCGAAACTCGCCGAGCATAGGGGGCATCGCCCAGCAAATTTTCATCCTGCCGATGGTGGCGCGCCAGCGCCGTGAGGGTATTGCCCGAAAACGTCTTATATCCCCAGCGCTGTTGCGCTGGGGATATAAGACGTATCTTTTGGTTCCGTTCTTTTGGTTCCTATCCTGGAAAAAGATAGATTATAGTAGTATACTGGTGATGCGGTATAGA
>JAJZZT010000158.1 GCA_021797415.1 Bacillota bacterium | reverse complement strand
CGAAAGGAGTTTCATCTCCATGAATCAAAGCGCCAAAAAGAGATTGAGCCCGACAGTATGGTACCTCTTTGCCGGTCTGTCCGCCTGTGTTCTCGGCTTTGCCATCAGCGCGTTTTGCCTGCCTACATGGGGGGCGGCGAGCGCCGGAACGCCGGAATCGCTCGCCGCCATTCACACGCTGGTGCTCGGCGGACTGCTGACCATCGCGGCGGGAGTTCTTTACCAAGTGGTGAGCATCGCCTTTCAGGCTCCGCCGTTGCCGCGCCATGTCGCACTGTGGCATCTCCCGGCCCACGCCGTCGCGGTCATTCTCATGGTCGGCGGCTTTGTGGCCGGGGACTGGCGCCTTGTCGGCGTGGGCGGTTCCCTGCTCGTGGCCGGCCTGGCCGCCTATGGCGCATTCCTTGCGCGAAGCTATCGCCTCGCCCGCAACAAGACGCACGTTCATCGCCTGCTCTGGCTGCCGGGCGCCTTTTTCGTCTGGGTTGCGGCGGCGGGTCTCTGGCAGGCGTTTTCACCGGAAACGGAGACACCCGCCCTGTTGCTGACCCACATTGCCGCCGGGGCGCTCGGTTTCTGGACCGGCCTGGTGATGATCATTTCCTACAAGTTCATCCCGATGTTCTCGTTATCGCACGGTTATAAGATATCGGCGGCCAAGACGGCCGCATGGTGGTTTGGCGGTCTCGCCATCCTGCTTTTTTCCCACTTGCCCGCCATCTTCGCCTGGCGCAACGGCTTGCCTCAACCGATGTACGCGCTCACGCTGGCGGGATGCCTCGCCGCCCTTGCCGGACTGGTCTCCTTTACGGTCGACGCCTGGCGCATCCTCGGCGCCCGCAAGCGAAAAACGCTCGTCAAGCCAATGCGCTCCGCGCTGTTCGCGCTTGCCGTCATCCTGCTGGCCTCCGTTCTCTCCCTGGCGTCGATCGCTCTGAACTGGCGCGGGCTCGCGTTTTTGGCCGGGTATCTCCTTCTGTTCTGCGGCCTGTTGCCGCTCGCGTTCTCCTATGTACAAAAGATCGTTCCATTTCTGTGGTTCGAGTACCGCTTCAGCCATCGTCCCGAGCGAAAAACCGCGCCGGCTTTGGACGACATGGTCCCAGAGCGGTGGATTGCGGCGGCCGAGAGGTTCTACCTGACCGGTGTCGCCTGTGGTCTCCCCGTCATCGTCATCCGCAGTCTTCCCACGGCGCTTACGGCCATCCTGGCCGGTGCGTTCGGCATTCTGTGCGCGGCGGCCACCGTCATCCTGATGGTCTCCCTGCGTCGCGTGCTCCTGATCGGCGGACCGCGCCCGACCGAGTGACGCACGCCGTTTACGCGGCGTGCGTCACTCGGTCATGTAGGGTCGAAGCCTGAGCGCGACCGCCAACTGCGTCGAGCAGCCCATGCACGCCGGGTTGTTTAGCCCCGGGAATCGCGCAGATAAGCCGCCGTCCGCCGCATTGCCTCCAGATCCTGGTTGCCGTTGCATTCGAGACCCATCGGACCGTCGAATCCCACGCTCTCCAGGACAGAGAGCACGCGCGCAAAATCGATCTGTCCTTGGCCGGGCAGCTTGCGGTCGGTATCCGACAGGTGCACAAGCTGCATATACGGCGCCGTCGCCCGAATCGCTTCCGCCATGTCCAAGCCCTGCAAATCCATGTGATACGTGTCGACCATCGTGCGCAGGAGCGGACTGCCGACGGCCTGCACAATCTCCGCAGCCTCCCGTGGATCGTAGACCAGGTGCGTATCGTTCGAATTGAGCGGTTCGAGAACCAGGGGCACCCCTGTCTCCGACCGCTCGCTCCAGGCCGTCAGTTCATCGAGCAACGCGAGCAGAACCATCCGCTCCGCATCGGCCCGCATGCGCGACGGGCCGAAAATCGGCACAAAAATAACCGCTTCGGCGTCCAATTTTCCAGCCGTCTCCAGCCTCTCTTTCAGGAGATCCAGCGTGTGCGCGCGCGCGTGTACGCCGGCGTCAAGCAGTGTATGCTCGCCGAGCCGCGCATACACGGCGACCAGACGGATTCCCGTGGCGGCCGTGGCGGACCTGACCTCCTTTACGCGCTCTCCCAGCGTATGGCCGAGTATGTCGATGCCGGAAAAACCCGCCTCCCGCAGAATTTCGCAGCGTTGTTCCAGGCTGCTCCCCGCCACGACTGATTCCAGACTCGTGAGAATCATGTGCGCCACCCTTCCCCGACTTTCCTACAGGTTGACACTGACATCCCGGCAGCCGAACCATCCCGCGCCCCGATCGTCCCGCGATCGCCTCTTCGTCCAACTCTGCAAGTCACACCCCGTCAGCGCGTCGGCACGCCCGCGCGACGCGGCAATCTCGACAGGGGGGCGATATTTTCGATAAGCGGCTTTATCCAAGTCAAAAATTCCTGGTCAAGCCGACAGAAATGGTCCGGCAGCAACCGTTCTTTCCCCGCCACCTGCGTAAACGGCAACGTGACCGGGCTGGTACTGTACAGTCCTTCCTCCGGATGATCGCGCCGCAATCCCACCATGAAGCCGCCGTCGCCGGCAACGCAACGCGCGGCGGCAGCCGCGCCCTGCGCATACGCCTCCTCCCGGTCAAGCGCCGTTGCCGACTCTGCCCAGCACCGCTGCAGCGCGCCGAGATTCTCATAACGCGCGCCGCAGCCGAGATGATCCCGCACCGCCTGCGCGATCATTGCCCCGACGCCGCCCTGCCTCACTTGCATAGCGGCAGGGACCGCCGCGGCCGCGCCCTGTGCGGATGGATCGTGCAGTTCTTCCGCCGTGACGACCACGGCGAAGCCCAGGGACTGGACGGTCCGTTCGACCTCCCCCAGTATCGATGCGAGCGCAATCGGCCGTTCCGGCAGATAGATCAGGTGCGGCGCCATCGACTGTTTCTCCCGCTCAAGCCAGAGTGCGCGGGCGAACGCCGCGGCGGCTGCCAGCCACCCGGTACGCCTCCCCATCACTTCAATAACCCGCACCTGTTCAAATCCCGTCATCGCTTCCAGGTCCATGGTCAGGTCGCGCACGGCCTTCACGACAAAGTTCGCGGCGCTCGGAAACCCCGGAGCGTGATCGACGCCCGCAATATCGTTATCAATCGTCTTTGGCACGCCGATCACGCGCAGTCCGCAGCCATCGGATTGCGCGGCATCCTGCAGCGCCTGCGCCATCGCCATCGTCCCGTTGCCTCCCATGACGATGAGCGCGTCAATGGCGCGGCGTTTCAGGTGAGCCAATGCCGCGGTTGCGTCAAAGGAAACCACCCGCCCGGCCCGCAGCGCCGCTCCCGGTGTACGGGACAGCCATGTCCATGCGCCGATTTCCAGCCTGTCGAGCGGCTGCAGATGGTCTTTTGCCAGTCCGTGCGGGCCGTCGAAGACGCCCCAGGTCTCCACGCCCGCCTCCTCCAGGGTTGCGATGGCTCCTTCAAGCGACGCGTTGATTACGGCGGTCGGCCCGCCAAACTGTCCGATCGCGACGCGCAGTCCGACCGCCTCCCATCTTGAAAATGCAAATCTGCCGCCAGCCGCCAGTATCCCCGAGGACACCGCTATCGCTAAACTCGCGACGGGCAAAGGGATACTGGCGACCCAGCACACCTTGACCATGGTGCGGAACTCGCCGGGCAAAGGGCATGGCACCGTCCTAGCAAACCATCATCCAACCACTGGTTTGGCACGTGACGCTGGCCAAGCAATCCTTCGGGCTGCCAGTCAAAAGTCAGTGACGGGGACTCCCAACAGACGAAACGCCTCTTTCAGTTCCTGCGCCACATCGCCGTACGCCAGCGCGTAGTGCGGTTCAAACCCCGCTTCCATCACCGCCCGCGTGCGCCGCATGACGTCCCCGCCGTCCAGTTTCACCTTGCCCGACGTTCCCAGAAAACGCTGGGGCTCATCCATCACTTCACCGGTCCCGATGAGCGCCCGCGCGGTTCCATCGCGCTCCTCCCCGACGCGCAGGATCGTCACGCGGCCAGGTTTGAGGCCAAACTCCAGCGTGAAGCCGATCTGGCGATTGGGATGCCTGCCCGCCACGGCTCCGGTGTCGGCCCTGGCGAGAGAGAACGCTCCCGCGCCGCAGTGCCAGAACACCACCGCGTCATTTTTCTCGTCAATTTCCACAAGATCGCCGAGATAGGCCGCGCCGTCCGCCGCCTCATGCAGTACGGCCATCGACAGTGCCCCAAGGATGTCCGCCTCGCACGCTCCCATCACACCCTGGTCGGTAAAAGCGGAAATCGTGGAACATGCCGCTGCGCCAAACTCGGTGAAAAATTCCGGCCAGCAACGGACGGCCAGGGCGTCCGCGCCAAGCCGCCGCAAGTCATCCGACAGCATGGCATGCAGGCGCGCAAATTTGAGCGTGGTATCCGACTCCAGGCGGTCCAGTCCGACAACCTTTTGCTTGACCTCGGACAGCACCTGGCGCGCCCGCTCATCCGGCACATCGCCCGCCCGGCGGAACGTATCGTGCAGATCGAGGTTCTCCACCCGCACGCCGAGCTGTCGCAGGACCTCGGGGCGCGGAGCGGAGAAGAAAAACCCGTCCGGCGCATCCCCGACCGTCACGACGGTAAAGCGGCGCAGACGGGTGTATACCCGTTGCACACGCAACGCCCGGCGCAACTGCTCATCCGTCCCCGCTTCGCCCGGATCGCCGTAAATCAGGCGAAATGGAACTCCCAGACGGTGCAGCCGTTCGCCGGCCATGTTGGCGCCCGTCAAGGAATTGAGCGCGAGCCGCTCCCCGCGTCCCCCTGGTTCGCGCAGCGCCCAGATGAGCACGGGGACGCCGAGACGGGTCGCCAACAATTCAATGAAGCGCCCGTCCACAAACGTGGTGAATTGCGCAACCAGAGTCTCGACGCCTGCCGCCGCCAATTGGTCGGCGGCCTGCTGCGCCTGTGCGGGAGTCGTCACAAGTTCTGAAACGGATTCCCATTTCTCCCCCAGTTGAAGCAGGACTTCTTCTGAACGCGTTTTGATCTTCTGCGCCGCAACCACGTCAAAAGTGCTTCGCCCGAAGCATATAAAGCCGATCCTCATCGCTGCCGTTTCCACGCCGATCTTCCCCTCTTATCTCACCAGTACTTCGGGCCGCATCAGGGTCATGCCGTCCGCGCGATGCGCCGTTGTCGGCCAATCGCCCGGCGCAACGCCGAGAATCTCCGGCTCTTCCTGACCGACGAGACAGGTGTCCTCGCTCTTCGCGCCCATCACGGTGGGATTCCAGGCCATCGTCATTCCAGGACGCAACACCACATGCGCATCGGGCACAGCGAGCTGCGTCCGCGATCCGTATCCCCCGATTCCACCCTGGTGGTGCATTGACCATTCCCCGGGAAAACCCCGTTCAGCGTACGCCTGTTGAATGCGTGAAAAGATGGTGTCAAGCGCAACTCCGGGGCGGCTGTTTGCGATGGCGACCGCATCGACATAACCGGCGACCGCCTGCCGCTCCCGAAGATCGTCCTGCAGCTTGCCGAACGCGACGCTGCGCGTGGCGGACGCCACCAGGCCCTGGCGCCTGCCGCAGACGACCAGCAATCCATAATGATCGACCGGTTGTCCGGTCGGCAGGGGATGGCGACGCAGCCGCGCCCGTTCGTCTCCCGCCACGAGCAGCACAATGGGCTCGACTCCACGCTCCCACAGGGCCTTTGCAAGCCTCCCCGCCAGCGCAAACTCACTCTCTCCCCGCGCAAATTCGCGCGCCACCTGCTGCAAAGCCGAAACGGTGTCTGTCGCGAGCCGTCGCATCACAGACTGCTCGTAGTCGTCGAGCGTGTTCATCATCACAAACAGATCCGCCGCGAGTTCCTCCTCCGACAGCAGCGGCTGTGACGACGTGCCGGCAAGCTGTGCGGGCAAGCGCCGCCGCAGCGAGGAGTCGTACCACGGGTAATCGACCCACTTGGCGCGCAGTTCCTCGACTTCCTCTTCCGCCAGCCTGCGCGCCTCGATGTTGTTGGCCAGGCAGTGCACGCTGTCCTGCGTAACAAGAACTTGCATACACGCCGATTCACTGGCCGTATTGATAAACGTGCGCGCGCCTGTCAACCAACTCACGGCAGCCTGGCTGTGCAGGAGAATGCCCTGCGCGCGCCGCGCAAAGAGCGTTTCGCGCAGAGCGGCCAGTTTTCGGTCCTGCGATTCGGCCCGATTCATCATGATCCCCCTTCACAAACTGATGCTCCGGAGAGGTTCCCGGAGAGCGACCCCAACATCCTGACGCACATGAGGTGCCGACCGCCCTATCTGAAGTCGGTTGGATGGAGGTGGAAATGATACGCTCTCTGTGTCATGATTTGATTCTATGATAGGCTGCCTGAACAAACAAGAGCACACCGGACACTCTGAACCTGAACTCCGATTAAGTTCCGTACATCGCCGTCCGCAGCGTTTCGGCCGTCGGCGGGACTCCCAGGGAGCGCAGCACCAGCTCGGCAAACAGCGAGTTGGCCCAGGCGAACCACGGGCGGGTAAACTTCGCCGGATCATCCACGTCGAC
>JAJZZT010000297.1 GCA_021797415.1 Bacillota bacterium | reverse complement strand
GAAATATCGACGACAAGCATGACAGGCGCCGCCAACAAGTGGCTGATTTCCGCCGTGCTCCCCGCATCCGACAGAGGATCCTTGCCGTCGTACATGCCCATGACCCCTTCGATCACGGAGATGTCCGCCCCTTCGCTCCCCCTGTCGAACACCTCGCGCATGACATCGCGCGACATCATCCAGGTGTCAAGATTGCGCGCCGGGCGTCCGGTGACAAGACTGTGATAACCGGGATCAATATAATCCGGGCCGACCTTGAATCCCTGCACTCGCAGACCGTGCCTGCGCAAAGCCGCTAGCAATCCGAGCGTCACCGTCGTCTTTCCAGCACCGCTGCTCACTCCGGCGATTGCGATGCGGGGACGTTTCATGATGGCTCTCCCTCATCTCAAATGATCACTCCACCGTATCAAACCAATGCAGCGTACGCCGCAACTTCACAACATCGCCCACCACGATCACGGCGGGCGGAGTCAAACGCCGTTCGCTCGCCAGATACGCGATCGTTTCCAGGGTCGCCTCCAACACTTCTTGCTGTGGCGTCGTCGCCGCGCGCACAATCGCAACGGGAGTGTCCGGCGCCCGGCCATGAGCCATCAGACAATCGGCAATCTCCTTTAGATGGCCCACCCCCATCAGAACCACCAGCGTATAGCTCGAACGTCCCAGTGCATCCCAGGGTGTTCCCGAAGACTCCAGACACTCGTGGCCTGCCACCACATGAAATCCGGAGGAGAGCGTCCTGTGTGTCAGCGGGATGCCGGCGTACGCGGGAGCCGCGAGCACGGAACTGACGCCCGGCACGATTTCAAAGGGAATGCCCGCTTTGACAAGCGCTTCGGCTTCCTCCGCACCGCGCCCGAAGATAAACGGGTCGCCGCCTTTCAGACGGATCACGGTGCGGTCGCGCAGCGCCTGTTCCACGAGCAGTGCGTTGATCTCATCCTGCGCCATGGTATGGTGCTGTGCCGCTTTACCTGCGTAGACGCGCTCGCACGTCGGGGGGATGAACGCCAGGATCTCGCTGGAAACCAACCGATCGTACACCACGATGTCTGCCTTTCGAAGACAGTCGCCGGCCTTTTGCGTCAGCAACCCGGGATCGCCGGGACCCGCGCCGATGATATACACCAATCCAGCCATTCCTTGTCTCCTTCTCATCCACAATGACATCTGGACGCAAGTGAAGAGAACGCAAGCCACGACGCCCGTGCGCCTAACGGAGAAATTTATGAAAATTATATGTTCCTCATGATAGGTGAATCGGCATAAAAAAAGCAACCCCCATCAGCGATGGGCAGTGCAAGTCAATGCGCTGAAGGCCATGAGAAAATTCTAACATGCTTATTGGCATTGTCTAATCTCGTTCTCATCGCCGTTTCACACTGATGCGCTAGATTGATGACGATAAAACAGGGGAGGCGAAAAGCACATGAAACACAGCTTGGCAAGCGGATGGCGCCGCTATGCGCGCGCGTGGTCCATCGCCGCGGCCGCCGTCACAGCGAGCGCATTTGCGATTCCCGCCGCCGCCCAGACAACCGTGTCGGCACAGCAGGCAGACCTCGTCGCCCTTCATGCGGTTCCAGGCAGTACGCTGGTGCACACTTCCGCCGATCATATGGCGGGTGTGCCCGTCTGGGACATTCACGTCGCAAGCGGCACGCAGGTCTGGGACATCAAAGTGAGTTCCCTGTCGGGCGCCGTGCTTGTCAAGCGGCCGGCATCGGAACAGCCGTCCTCCGCCAGCGTCCCTTCAAACAGCGGTTCTCCGGGTGTGCAAAAAGGCGATCGCGACGGCAGTGACCTGCAGGATCAGACAAAATTGCAAGATAAACAAAGTTCCCAGGATCAAAAAACGATCCAGGATCTCAAGGATGCAAACGACCGCAAAGGCGATGCGCAAGACAGCCTGGACGCCAAGGACTGCGCCTGCGGGGGAGCGACGGTCAATCCGGGAAGCGGCGTGGTGTTCAATCAGAAACTTACGGCCGTTCCGACCCCTTTTCAGCCGTATGTGACGCAGGCGCTCCAGTCGGTGGGCGGAACCGTGAAATGGGTGAAGTTCTGCCATAAATCCGGAGGAAATACCCAGATGAACATCAAAATCAACAAGGCGACAGGCGGAACGACGAAAGTGAAGGATATCATCAGCCACTCGGGGCAACTGGTTTCCCGGAACACAACCGGCGACTCCTGAGGGACATGGGATCATGGCCGCGGCGCAGGCGATCTGATCCCAGACAGATCTGCCGCCGGAAACATCCGCTTTGTCGGCCGGGGGCGGGAATCGACAAGATTCCCGCCCCCGGCGAATTTTATCCGCACCAACCGACTGGCGCGTCAAGCCCTGGGTGACATGGGATAAACCAAATTTCAGCAGAGGACTTTATCCCATGTCACCGGGCCGGTTCCTGGATTGCGCGCAGGCGCGGAAACAGGATATTGTTCTCCAGGTGAACGTGACGAAACGTGTCTTCTTCCACCTGTTCCAGTTTTTCGTAGGTGTATGCGTAAGTCGCGCAGGCGTCCTCCGGGATGTGATACTCCGCTGTCACGTCCGCAATCTGGTGCAGCAGATCCCCCGCAGCCGCGTGTTCCGCTTCCAGTTCTTCAATCGTCTGCAACGTCCGGGCAAGCTTCTCCCTGTCTCCGGTGCGCTCAAACTCGACGATCAAGGGAAAGACCGATTCTTCCTCCTTGATCATGTGCGCTTCCATATCCGTCCGGAATTCGTTGAACAGCTTGTGCACCCGGCCGAGTTCCGCGCCGTGGTGCTGGCCGTGAACACGCAGGATCTTGCTTGTGAGTTCGCTCAGAACGGGCATCGTCTTTTGCAGATACGCATGGTGGGTATTGAGCACATGGTCCACCAGCGCCTCCAGCGGTTCGACGTTCCAGTCATGGTCCTTGCCGCCCTCGGCGAGCGCCTTTTCATACGCCTCATTCACCAGCACCAGCAGCGAGTTGGTGTCCACTTTTTCCGCAACCGCCGCTTCCTCCAGACTGCGCCCGCCATTGCAGCAGTAGTCGATGTGGTGCTCTTTCAAAACGGATCCCGCGCCGGGAAACCGGGCGACGATATCGCCCAAACGATCACTTTTGCCAAACATCCGCGTCATCTCCCATATCGGCGGCACGCCGGTTGAAGGCGTCAACCGGCTCCGCCCCGTTCATTTGACGTATTTCAGTATAACCGCGGCAACGCCGGAGCAGCATGACGTATATCACACCCCGCGCCGGGATCACGGCCGACCATGAACGCGTTGCGCCGCCTTGGTGACCGACGTTGCCGCCCGCGCACCGCTGGCCACATGACATTGGAGATATGGTTTCGAACTGTTTTTTCGCTGATAAACAGCGCCTCAGCGATATCCCTGGTCGTTTTGTCCTGCACCAGCAGTTCGAAAACTTCCCGCTCACGACTCGTGAGGAGCGATTTCATCCGTGCATTGCGGACCGCCGCCACTTACGTTATCCCTCCTTGCTTGAGCCCTCAGTAAACAAGGTTATGGGATACAGTTAACGTATTGTATGAGCAATCCAAATTCAGTGTGCAGGACTTGCGTACTTTGGGCACCCAATTCGCGTTGGGAACGCTTCTTCAGATCGTGGCTTCCTTCTTGACATCGTACCGCCGTTCACGCGGCCGGATCAGCGACACGTCCACCTCTTCGTAAGTGATGCGCGGTCCTGCGGGCGTCCAGTCCGCCCGCGTGGTTTTCAGAAAGCGTTCATCGTTGCGCTGGGGAAAATCCGGTTTGTAATGCGCTCCGCGCGACTCGTCCCGCAAAAAAGCCCCGATCGTGATAACACGCGCCAACTCCAGCATATTCCACAACTGGCGCGTGAACGGCGCCATCTGATTCTGCCAGCCGGATGTGTCGCTCATTCCGATCATCTGCCAGCGTTCCATCAATTCTTGAATTTTCTCGTCCGTCTTTTTTAACCGGTCATTGTAGCGGACCACCGTCACGTTGTCCGTCATCCACTGGCCGAGTTCGCGCGCCAGTAAATACGGATTCTCCTTCCCTGACAGTTGAAGAATCCCGTCGTATTTCTCCTGTTCGCGCTTCGCCGCGCTGTCCAACAACTCCTGCGGCGGATCGTCCGCCCTTTTGCTCAGACCGGAAGCGTACCGCACAGCGGCCGGCCCCGCAATCATGCCGCCGTAAATAGACGACAGCAGAGAATTGGCGCCCAGGCGGTTGGCGCCGTGATACTGGTAGTCCACCTCGCCACAGGCGAAGAGCCCCTTGATATTGGTCATCTGTTCGTAGTCGACCCATAGCCCGCCCATCGAATAGTGCACAGCCGGGAAAATGCGCATGGGCACTTTGCGCGGGTCGTCGCCCACGAACTTCTCATAGATCTCAAGGATGCCGCCGAGCTTGACGTTCAGTGTGGCGGCCGGAATGTGCGACACGTCGAGATAGACCATGTTTTCTCCGTCGACGCCGAGCTGTTCGTCAACGCAGACCTTGAAGATCTCCCGCGTCGCAATGTCGCGCGGAACGAGATTTCCGTATTCGGGATACCTCTCCTCAAGGAAATACCACGGTTTCCCATCCTTGTACGTCCACACGCGTCCACCCTCGCCGCGCGCCGATTCGGACATCAGACGAAGCTTGTCGTCGCCCGGAATGGCTGTCGGATGGATCTGGATAAACTCCCCGTTGGCGTAGGAAACGCCCTGCTGGTAAACGGCGGAAGCCGCGGTTCCCGTATTGATCATGGAATTGGTGCTCTTGCCGAAAATAATGCCGCAGCCGCCCGTCGCGAGAATCACCGCGTCGGCCGAAAAACTGCGGATCTCCATCGAACGCAGGTCCTGCGCCACGATGCCCCGGCAAATCCGGTCATCGTCGACGACCGCCGAGGTGAACTCCCAGCCCTCGTACTTGTGCACGAATCCGGCCGCTTCAAAGCGCCGCACCTGCTCGTCCAGCGCGTAAAGCAACTGCTGGCCCGTGGTCGCTCCGGCAAACGCCGTGCGATGGTGCTTGGTGCCGCCGAAACGGCGGAAATCCAGCAGCCCTTCGGGTGTGCGGTTGAACATGACGCCCATCCGGTCCATCAGGTGAATGATTCCGGGAGCGGCCTCGCACATCCCCAGCACGGGCGGTTGATTGGCCAGAAAATCACCGCCGTAGATCGAATCGTCAAAGTGAATCCAGGGAGAGTCCCCTTCTCCCTTTGTATTGACCGCTCCGTTGATGCCTCCCTGGGCGCAGACAGAATGCGAGCGCTTCACGGGGACAATCGAAAAGAGTTCGACGCTGTTGCCTGTCTCAACGATCTTGATCGTGGCCATAAGGCCCGCCAGACCGCCGCCCACCACAATAAAACGCTGCGCAGCCATAAAACGCGTCCTCCTCATATTCGCCGCAGTTGCATCCGCATGACCACGAATCCCGACGGACCGGCGACGGCCATCAGACCACCGAATATATCGTCAAGCCGAATTTCACTCACACCGGCGAACTGACAAAAGCGATCAGCGAGTCGATGCCCATGCCCGCCAGAATGACGAACAGCGCCAGCATCGCAATTCCCGCGACGCGCTGCGCGCGCGGTCCCACCGTAAACCCCCAGTGCACCATGAACGACCACAATCCGTTCGAGAAGTGAAAGGTAGACGCCACGACGCCGATCACCATGAACCAGAAATTGAACGGACTCTGCAGCAGGGTATGTACATACTGGAAGCTCGGCTCATTCCCGCTGAAGCGTGTTGTCGAAAGATGATAAATAATAAAAACAAACGTGATGACGCCCGTGACGCGCTGCAAGGCGAACAACTGATTGCGCAGCCACGTGTACTGCCGCGCGTTGTATCCGGAGGTGTACGCCACATACAGGCCGAAAACGCCGTGGTAGATGAGCGGCACAAAGATGAACAGAAATTCGATGAAGTGCAGAAAAGGGAGGTGCTGCAAAAAACCCACCGCGTTGTCGTACGCTTTGGGACCGAGCGTGGCCGTCGCATTGGTGAACAGGTGTTCCACCAGGAACAGCCCCACCGGGATAACTCCGGACAGCGTGTGCAGTCTCCTGAATACATAGTCGCGATTCCCTGCCGTCGCGGCGATCGACACAATAAAGCCTCCTCCCGCCTCGCGATAAACACGGGGCGCTACTTCATGCCTGATTGTACAGACATGCCGAACGGCATGTCAAGAAAACAAACGCCATAAATTGGGTTATCTGTATAGGTTATCTGTTGTGGCTGATCGCCTGTTCACATGCCGAGATGAGTGATGATCTTTCTAGCCAGCTTGTCCCCGATGCCCGCTTTGCGGTACTCCTCAAGCGGCGCACTGCGCATCTCGGCCACGGAACCAAAATGGCGCAACAACTGCTTGCGCCGCGTCTCCCCGACACCAGGGATATCGTCCAGCACGCTCTGCAGCGCACCCTTGACGCGGCTGTCTCTGTGGAACGTGATGGCAAAACGGTGCACCTCATCCTGCACGCGCTGCAACAGATGAAAAGCCGGCGCCGACCGGTCCAACGGGATCGGATCAGACTCCTCGGCAAAG
>JAJZZT010000332.1 GCA_021797415.1 Bacillota bacterium | reverse complement strand
TTTTCGCATATAGCCTGTACAGAAACCGACCTACTATACGTGGTATAGTAGGTCGAACGGGAGGTGCGGGAAGGAATGCCACTGTTGTGGAACAAGCCCATCTGGCTCAGCTTGGTCGTGATCGCTCTGCTGTTCGCGCTTTCGAACTACCGGTCCGTCAAACGGGTGATCGTCGGCAGGCCTATGCGCACAAGGGAGTTGCAGGCGTCGCACAACAAGCTGTTCTGGCTGATCGCGCTTCCCATTCTGTCGGCGGACCTCTACTCTTCCGTGGCGTACGGACCGGAGGCAGGCGCGACCGAAATCGCCTTTCTCGGGCCGTCGGCGCAGTGGTTCATCCTGCCTGTCGTGTTTTCGACCGTGCTGCTGCTTTGCGTCATTGTGACTTCGTATATTATGGGGGTTCTTGCCTATCCGAACGGCGGCGGGGGATACAGCATCGCGCGCGACAATTTTCGCCGGCCGTGGGTTTCGCTTGTCGCCGCCAGCGCCCTTTTGATTGATTATGTTCTGACCGTGGCGGTGTCCGTTTCGGCCGGCATCCAGGCGATCGCGTCGGCCTATCCGGCGATCGCCCCGTACGCGGTGGTCCTGTCTTTGCTGTGCGTGATCGTGATCCTGCTTGTGAATCTGCGTGGCGTTTCCGAGTCGGCCACCGTCTTTGCCTGGCCCACCTTTGCGTTCATGCTCAGCATGCTCATCCTGATTGGCTTTGGCTTTGGTCACGATGTGACGCATGGCTTCGTGCAGCCAAGCACACCCGCATTTGGCGTATTTCCCAGAGGGCTCACCACGCTCATCATGCTTAAGGCGTTCAGTTCCGCCTGTTCGTCGCTCACGGGTATTGAAACAATCTCGAACTCAGTGCCGATCTTTCGGGAACCGCGGCAAAAAAGCGCCATTAAAGCGTACATCGCGATGACCGCCGTCACCGGAGTGACATTGATCGGTTTCGGCTATCAACTGTACGTGCAGGGCATCGCGGTCAATCCGCACAACACCATGCTGTCGCAGTTGGCCGGCGTCTACTTTGGCCATGGCGCGATGTACCAGACCATCACGTGGACCACGTTTCTCGTTCTCATCATCGCCGCAAATTCCACCTTCAACGGTTTCCCCCAGTTGCTCGCCCTCGCCGCCTCGGACGGATTCCTGCCGCGCGCGCTCATGCTGCGCGGCGACCGGCTCGGGTATTCCAACGGCATGATGGTGCTCGCCGCGCTTGCATCTGCGCTGATCATCGGGTTCGACGCACAGACCAACGCACTGATCCCGCTTTTTGCAATCGGCGTCTTTTTGTCGTTCACCGTCGCGCAGATCGGCCTTGTGCGGCGCTGGCGGCGGATACGCGGGCGGCACTGGCTGGTCAAGGCGTCCATCAACGCGGTGGGGGCCACCGTGACCGCCACGGTCACGGTGGTGTTCGCGGTGACCAAATTTTCGCAAGGCGCGTGGGTCGTGCTGGTCGCCCTTCCGCTCCTGGTCATCATGGCGCTGTCGATCGGGCGGTACTACGATCGGGTCGGACGCCAGATCGCCATCGTCCCGCAGGCGTCGCCGCCAAAGCCGCACCATGTCCTGACCGTCGTGCTCATATCGGGTGTCCACCTCGTGGTCGAGCACACAATTTCATTCGCGCAGAGCCTGGGCACCGAGGTGATTGCGCTCTATGTCGGGTTTGACGAGAAAGCCATCCAGGATATGGAGCGGCGCTGGACGGAGTGGGGATCGCCGTGCCGGTTGGTGACCCTCCACAGCGAGTATCGGTCGCTCATACAGCCACTGGCTCGCTTTGTCCGCACGCTTGAGACGTGGGAGGGCGGACGGCCGGATCATGTGCACCTGATTCTCGCCCAGTTCGTCCCCCGCAGGTGGTGGCACTACCTGTTGCACAATCAGAGCGCGTTTCTCATACGGACGTGGTTCTTGCGCAACCGCGACGTGGTGATCACCACCGTGCCCTACCACCTGCATCCGCAAAAGACGTCATAGACCCCACGGTTAAAGCCGGGGGCTTGTGACGCCGGTCGTGTCGTGTGGCGGTCTTTGATATGATAAAATGGGCCGGCGGTCTGTGGTGAGAGAGAGGAGCTTGATTCATGGTCGGAATCGGTCAGAACAGCATTCGCAACAAGCGTGTCAATCGGGCTCTTGTGCTCGACATGCTGTTGCGCGGGGGACCTTTGCCGCGCCGTGAACTGGCCACATTGACGCGGTTGACGCCGGCGACCATCACCAAGATCACGGCTGAACTGATTGCGGAGGGATGGGTGCGGGAGATCGGCGTGTGGAAGGGGCGTGCGGTGAAAGTCGGGAGAAAGTTCATCGCGCTTGATCTGGTGCCCGAGGCGGTCATTGTGGGCGCGGTGCACATTCGTTCCGACAGTCTCGAAACCGGTTTGGTCGATTTGAAGGGGAAGCTGCTGGCCAAGCGGCGTTCGGCCCTGCCGGATCATCTGGATGGCGGCGCGCTGATTGAATTGGCGGCTGAAGAATTGAAACAGGCCCTCGCCGAGAGCAAGGTAAGCCGCATGGCGGCGATCGGCGTGGGTTCCGTCGGACTGGTGGATTTTGCGGACGGCATGGTGATCGGCGCGCCGCAGCATCCGGCATGGCGCGGCCTGCAGGTGTCGCGTGAATTCGTGCAACGCTTCTCGCTGCCGACGTTCGTGGAGAACAACGTGCGCGCCATGGCCCTGGCGGAGCGAATGTTCGGGCGCCTTGGCAATGAAACGAACTCGATGTGCGTATATATCGGCAAAGGGATAGGATCCGGATTGATTATTCGCGATCAAATTTATCAAGGAGGACTTGCCGGAGGAGAATTCGGCCATATGACCTATCTGCCTCACGGCTTGCCCTGTTGGTGCGGCAACGAAGGATGTCTGGAGCAATACGCCGCGGAACCGGCGCTGCTGCGCGAGTTGGGGATCAGGTCGGTCGACCGCCTGCTGGCTCTGGCCGCCCAGGGCGATCGGGAGGTTCTGGAACTGTTGAGGATTGCGGGCGAACGGATCGGAACCGTTCTCGCTTCGTTTATCAACATGTTCTATGTTCCGCACATCGTGATTGCCGGCACGCTCGCGTCTGACGATCTACCGCTTGTCCGGGAAGTGCAGGACGTGGTCAACAGGCAGTCGTTTCTCGCGCGCCGTAGGCCCGTAAAGGTGTCGGCGTCCGCCCTGGGGGAGGATATCGGGTTGCTCGGAGCGGCCAGCCTGGCGCTCTGGCGCCAGGTTTTTCAGGCGGATCTGGATGTGGAGACCCGCTTTGCCCGCTGAGGACACCCGACCCCTCGACCCTTTGCGGCGCGCTCCGGTTTAGGTATTCCCGAGAGCGGATCTGCGCGCGGTTTCCTCTGCATACAGCCGATTGGCCAGTTCGCCCCGGCCGGTGTTGCGCAGGCGTTCACAGTATGCGTCGAGTTGCGTGCGCGCGTGGAACGCTCCGCCTTCGCGCATCACCGTCCACAGCGGATCGACGCCTGCGGGAGATGTGCTCATCTGCCGCGCGTGCCACTCCTCCAGCAGGGCGAGGCCTTTGTCGCGCACTTCCGGATAGTCCTCCGCGACGTTTTGCGTCTCGTGCGGGTCTTGCGCGATATCAAATAGCATGACCGGCGGGAAATCCTTGAGACCCGGGTCGTAGGTGCGCACGAACAGCCAGTGGTCAAAGCGGACGGAACGCTGGCATGCCCAGGCCATCTGGCTGACCACGACGTACGGGCGTCCGCCGGACGTTTCTCCGTCCGTGAGCGCGGACGCGTAGCTGCGGCCGTCCCATCCCGCCGGGGCCTCCCGACCCATCCATTCGAGCAGCGTCGGCGGCAAGTCGAGATGGTAGTGAAGCGCTTCATCGACGTGTCCGGCGCGCACACCGGGGCCGGAGATGATCAGCGGAATTCGGCAGGTCGGCAGGTCGGCCGTCTGATGGTCGCCGTAAACGTTGAGTTCTCCCTGATTCTCTCCGTGGTCCGCGCTGACGATGATCAGGGTGTCCTCCAGAATTCCCAGTTCTTGCAGCACGTCCCGGATGCGCCCGACATGATCGTCCGCGTAGCGAATGCCTGTGTCGTAGTTGTCAATCCAGAACTTGTAGTCTTCCATGCTGCGGATTTCATCCAGGGTGCGCGGCCAGCGCGCCGGGTTTTTGCTCGGGCCGTAACCGGAGACTTCCCGCGCGCTGTGCGGACCGAAGCTGTTGCGCTGCGCGTCGAGGATTCCCTGTGTGAGCCAGGATGGCGCGGGATCGGCGGCAAACGGGTTGCCGTACGCTTCCGGAGTGCGGTACGGTGTGTGCGGATCCCAAAAATTAACATGCAAAAACCAGTTGTCTTCGCCGGCATGCTGGCGCAGCCATCGTTCGGCGTACGGATACACCTCGTCGGCGCGCTCCATGCCGCCCGTCCCGTGATTGATCACTTCGTTGAAACCCGCATACCAGTGCCATGCGCTGTGACGTTCGCCAAATGTGCTGACCGTCGCGGTCCTGTACCCAGCGGAGCGCATGGCCGACATCCACGAAGTGATGCCGAAGCGGTCGCGAAAGCCGCGCGAAGGGCCTTGAATAAACGGTGAACCCGCCGTTCCGCCGTGGCCGACGACGCCGTTATGGATGCCGAAACGGACCGAAAACAGCGCGGAACGGGAGGGGAGGCAGGGTGCGTCGGACGTGTAGTTGTGGGCGAAGCGTACGCCGCGCGCGGCCAGACTGTCGATGTTGGGCGAGGTGTTTCGCTCATAGCCGTAACACCCCAGATGGTCGGCGCGCAGTGAATCAATATCGATGTACAGAATTCGCATGACGTGGACACCCCCGGAAGCGGATTCACAAAGCGGACTGGCACGCAGGCGCAATCCGATTAATTCGACAAACCAATTGATGTAAATAATATAGGCATAGACCCGATGGAGTGTCAATCGCGCCAGGACAATTCCAGGATGAGACTTCGGCCGAATGAGTCTCGCACCAGGAAGCGTTCCGGAGGACGGACCGGGCTGGAATAGTGAAACAGCGGTGAACTGGAAAAACTCACACCTTGACACTTTCCGAAAATAGCCGCATGATATGTCCACAAAATAAATATGATGAACCAATTGCATTAATTCGCCCCTGTTCAGAGTAAGATTTGGGCGAGCGAATCAAGAAAGCGATTACAGGGCACGAGTCAAATCACCTGCGAGGGGGATTGGCCATGAACAAGTTGACTGTGACCGCCGCGGCGGTCGCGGGAGTCATCGTAATCGCCGGTGTGGTGGTCTGGCAAGTGGGCGCGCACGCGGGCCCGACGCAAAAGACGATCACCTGGATGGTCCCGGAGGATCCGCTGATCGACCAGTACGCGTCGACGGTGGCCAAGGCGTTTGAACACGCGCATCCGCATGTGACGGTCAAGGTGGTGACGCCCGGCAGTACGGCGTACGGCCAGAAGCTGCTGACCATGGTCGCGGCCGGCCAGACGCCCGATATCTTCACCGACTGGGGCAACACAGGCGTGTACACACTGGTTTCGCACCACTTGATCGCAAACCTGAACCCTTATTTTCACGCAGCCAAGATCAGCACGTCTTATCTGCCTGCGACCTATCGGCAGGAGTTTTCGAAAAATGGAGAACTGTTCGCCCTGCCGTGGAACAGCAATCCGGTATTTCTCGTGTACAACAAAACGATGTTTGCCAAGTACCACGTCCCGCTCCCGCCCAGCAGTTGGTCGAACAAGCAGTGGACGTTGAACGCCCTTTTGCAGGACTCCAAGCTGCTGACGCACAACACGAGCAACCCGAAAACGGCCACCTGGGGCGTCGTCCTTTCCCCGGGATCGATCGGATCACTCGCCTGGGAATGGGGCGCCGATCCGCTGAACAATACGGGCGGGCCGCAGAACACCGCCGCCTATCGCGGGGGACCGCTCACCAAGACGTACGCGACGAGTCCCGGCATGGTGCAGTCGATGACCTGGCTGGCCGATCTGACGACAAAATGGAAGGTGTCTCCGCCGGCGGGCCAACTGACCGCGCTCTCGACGCTGGGCAATCCGTTTTTCTCCGGCCGGGTCGGCATCGTGGAGGTGGCCGGAGGCTGGCTGAACCGGCAGGCGGCCGTGGCCAAGCCAAAGTTCCAGTGGGCGATCGCGCCTTTCCCATACGGGCCGGCCGGGGTGGACACCAACCAGCGGGAGGACAACGCGTTTTATCTCGCCAAAAACAGCGCGCACCCGCACACCGCTTTTCAGTTCATGCTCTTCGCGACGCGCGGCTACGGCGCCGAGCAACTGATCAAGCTGGCGAAAGACAATCCGCCGCACGTCGGCACGGAGTATTTCAACCAGTGGTTGAACGAGGTGTTTCGCATTCCGGGCATCTCCATGAGCAAAGCGCAATTCACCCAGGTCTTTCTCGGCGGAATTCAGCATGACTACCCGGATCCGTCCAATCTGCTGAACAACGCCGCGAACTTCTACAATCCATTCACCCAGTTGATGGCCCCGGTGTGGCTCGGCAAAGAATCGGCCGCCAAAGGGCTGGCGGCGGTCCAGAAGGCCTGGCAGAGCGCCGTCTCGCAAGGGGGTTGACG
>JAJZZT010000363.1 GCA_021797415.1 Bacillota bacterium | reverse complement strand
TTCCGATCTTGATGTTCTCGCTTGAGATCGTGAGTCAGCTTGCCCCGCGCCTGAACTTGACACGCGGCTACAAGATTGCGGGGACGGGGACCATGTCCTTGAATGGGACGGTCGGCCAGATCGGCGGCGCGGGGGACAAGGTGATTGCCGCCGCCGCCGCCGGCGCACGTTACTTCTTTGTTCCCGCCGACGTGCAGTCCGGCGATACGAATGCGCTGCACGCGGCGCAGGAAGCGGCCAAGCTCCACACCACCATGAAGATTGTCCCTGTCAGCACACTTGCGCAGGCGGTTTCCTATTTGCGCCGGTTGCCCATGCGCCATTCTTAGATAGACGCCCATGGCGCTGGCGCGCCACCATCAGAAGGATGAAAATTTGCTGGGGCTTCGTCATCCCCTTTGTTCGTCGCGAGTTTAGCGCCATCGGCAAGGTTTGCTGGGTCGGCGCCCTGCCCTGTGCCCGGCGAGTTTAGCGATAGCGGTGTCCGAGCAAAGGGCATAGGGCAGGGCGCCGGCTGGCAGCGAAACCTCATTTTCAAGACAGACGCCCATGCCATTGCCACAGGCCTGTTTTCCGGGCAGGCATAGAAAGGCAGACTGTTTGACACCGGGAGTCGCACTTTGTATACTAGCGAGTGTTGTGAACGGAGTTGAATTCATCCGTGAAGTTTTTTTGGGTTGATGCAGAGCGGCCCGGCGGTACGGAGATCGACGGGTGGGTGTTTCACGCCGGTTCTCTCTTGCGCCGTATGGATGTAAAGCGGGTCGGACCCCTGCACATCAGGGGCCGCGCAACAGCTTCACGGGGCATGTGCGAAGTGGCGGGCCGTGTCCGCACGGAGATCGTGTACCGTTGCTCCCGTTGTCTGACCTCGGTGGAAGATCTGTTGGAAGCGCCGCTTCAGGAGGTTTTCTCGCGACTTCCTCTGACGTTCGAACAGGAAGAAGCAGATGTGATATACGCTCCGGGAGATGCCGTTGAACTGGACGCATGCGCTTTTCAGGCACTCTTTCTCGGCATGCGCCTGCAGGTTTTGTGCGCGCCGCAGTGCAAGGGGCTCTGCCCTGTGTGTGGATTGGATCGCAATACGGCGTCGTGCGACTGTGACACGGAACGCATCGACCCGCGTTGGGAGGCGCTCGGTGACGCCATGGCGCGCGGCAAGCCGTGAAATGGTCCGCTATTGCACGTCCGGTCTTCCTTTCACCTCTAAATAAAACAAGTGGTTTGACGAAGGAGTGTTTCAGATGGCGGTACCGCAGCACAGAACATCTAAAACGAGAAAACGCAAGCGACGCACGCATTTCAAACTCGCCGTACCCGGCATGGTGCCGTGCCCGCAGTGTTCGGAACTGAAGCTTTCTCATCGCGTGTGCCCGTATTGCGGGACGTACAATCGCAAACAGGTCGTCGAACGCGCCCAGGGGGAGCAGTGATAAAGTCCGCAGAGCGGGCGCAGCGGTTCCAGATATAGTGTCCGAGGCTCTGATCGGATACTATATCTGCCGATATGCATCTGACGAAATTTGGATTATCGCTGCTCCACAAGAGATCGGGAGGTTGTCCGAAAAGGGGAGATTCGGGTGGTCGCCCGTTTTTCGGGCGACCGGTCGCGGTTTGCGATGGAGATGCAGGCGCCGCAGCCCATTGCGGCGCCTGTTGGTTATTGCATAATATCAGTATATGAGTCTGACAAGACGGTGGTGGAAAGGCGCTTGCAGCCATGTGATGTGACCCCGGCGTCCGACCGCGAGGTGCTCCAAGTGAGTGAGTCGACGAGAAGTCTCCGGCATCGCCGACTGGCGGAGATGTTGGAGAAGGAGCCGTTCCTGACAGATGAAGACATTGCCGGGCACTTCCACGTGAGCGTTCAGACCGTCCGTCTGGACAGAATGAAGCTCGGCATACCGGAACTGCGCGAACGCATGCGGTCGGTTGCGCGCCTTCATTATGAACACCTGCGCAGCCTGCGTCCGGATGAAGTGTTCGGCGACATTCTTGAACTGGACGTGGGATGCTCGGGCACATCCGTCTGGCGCGCGCAAAAAGAGCATGTGATCAGTCGCACCCAGGTGGTGCGTGGTCACTTTCTGTTTGCGCAGGCCAATTCTCTGGCGGTTGCGGTGATCGATGCAAAGCAGGCCTTGACCGCGCGGGCGACCGTGCGGTTCATGAAGCCGGTCCGTTGCGGTGCGGCGTTGACGGCCAGGGCGCGCGTGCTGGGCGAGCGGCACGGGTATTCGCTGGTGGACGTCGTGATATGCGCAGGCGCGGACGACGTTTTTGCGGGTCGCTTCCTGCTTCAGAGCACAAGCGCGCCCGTGGACGGGGGGGCTGCAATTGAAGATTGCGATTGACGCCATGGGCGGCGATCTGGCGCCCCGGGCGGTGATGGAAGGGACTGTCCTGGCGGCGCGAGAGTATGTTCAGACAGAGTTTTTGCTGGTGGGGCGCGAGGGGGACCTGGCGAAGCAGGGGGTCGCACTGCCTGCCAACATCACGCTTTTGCATGCGGACGACGTGATAGAAACGGCGTCCGAGCCGGTCCGTTCGGTGCGCAGACAGCGCAATTCCTCGCTGGTCGTGTGCACCGAACTCGTGCGCGACGGCGTGGTGGACGGAATGGTATCCGCCGGCAATACGGGAGCGTTCATGGTCGCCGGATTGCTGAATGTCGGTCGCATGACCGGCATGGACCGGGCGGCTCTTGGCATCATCCTGCCCACGTTTGCGGGGCACGGGGTGTTGCTGCTCGATGCCGGGGCGAACACGGATTGCAATGAGACTCATCTGCTCCAGTTTGCGCGGATGGGCCAGGCGTATGTTCGCCTGACGCTCGATGTCGCACAGCCTCGGGTGGGGCTGCTGAACATCGGCAGTGAAGAGGGCAAGGGAAACGAGTTGTGCAAGGCCGCACATCCGCTGCTTTCCGCGCAGATTCCGTCCTTTGTCGGCAATGTCGAAGCGCGCGAAATGCTCATGGGCGTGTGCGATGTGATCGTATGCGACGGGTTTGTGGGGAATGTGCTTGTAAAATTTTTCGAGGGTGTCGGACAGGGTCTGCTTTCCAGTCTCAAGTCGATCTTTTCGGCTTCCCCACTCACCAAGTTGGCGTCGCTTCCGCTGGTGGGGGGGGTGCGTTCGTTTCGACAGAGGTTTGACTATGCGGAGTATGGGGGCGCCCCGTTTCTCGGCGTGCGCGGCGTGCTGGTGAAGGCCCACGGGTCTTCGACGCCGCGCGCCTTTTTGTCGGTGATCCGCCAGGCGCATCGCATGCACGAATCCGGTCTTGTCCGCGCGCTGGAACAAGAGTTGTCCAAAGGGACACAGGGGTGAAAGAGATGAAGACTGCGTACGTATTTCCGGGTCAGGGCGCGCAGTACGTGGGCATGGGACGGGCGTTGCGCGATGCGTTCCCGGTGGCGCGCGAGGCGATGGAGGAGGCCGACGATGCGCTTCGCCTGTCGTTAAGCAGGCTGTTTCTCGAAGGACCGGAGGACGAATTGCGCCTGACCTACTATACGCAACCCGCCATTTTGACGGTCAGCATCGCGTGCCTGCGGGTCCTGCGATCGCTCGTCATAGGACTGGAACCCGCCGTCGTGGCCGGGCACAGCCTCGGCGAGTACAGCGCGCTGGTGGCGGCCGGGGCGTTGTCTTTTTCCGACGCGCTGCGCCTTGTTCATTTGCGCGGCCGCCTGATGGACGCGGCCGTTCCCGCCGGCCAGGGGAGCATGGCGGCCGTGTTGGGGGCGGATCAGGCGGCCCTGGAGCGGCTGTGCCAAGAGGTGTCCCAGGAAGGCGGCCCCGTGGAGGTGGCGAATGTAAACTGTCCGGGACAGCTCGTGATATCCGGCGCGGCGGAGGCGGTGGCGATCGTTTCCCGGCGCATCGGGGAATCCGGGGCCAGACGGGCGATTCCGCTCGGTGTCAGCGGCCCTTTTCACTCCTCGCTTATGCTTTCGGCGGGCGATCGCCTCGCAGAGACGCTGGCGCGTGTGGATGTGCGCGACGCCAACCCGCCGGTCGTTGCGAACGTGCACGCCAGACCTGTCGACAGGGCGGCGGATATCAGAAAAGCCCTTGCGCAACAGGTAGCTCGTCCAGTACTATGGGAAGCGTCAGTCAACACCATGGCAGATCTGGGCGTAAATGCGTTTCTGGAGTTGGGCCCGGGTTCGGTGCTTTCCGGGTTGATTCGCAAGACGATCAAGAACGCGCGGGTGTTGCATGCTGAAGATCCCGTCACGATGGCCGCGGTGGTCGATCAGTTGACGGATGGGGAGCGGTTTGCTTGACGTTCGCATTGAATGACCGCGTGGCGGTGATCACCGGTGCGTCCGGAGCGATCGGCCGGACGGTTGCGGAAGTTCTTTCAGCCGCGGGGGCCAGTGTGGTGATCGCGTACGGCAGGAATCGCGAGGCCGCCGAGAGACTGGCCGGGGAACTGGCGGAGCGCGGCGGCGTTGCCATGACCACACAGGGCGACCTGTCGACAGCCGACGGCGCGCAACAGATCATCCGTGCTTCGGTTGAGCGTTTTTCCCGCATCGATATCCTTGTGAACAATGCGGGCATCACGCGGGACGGTCTGCTCATGCGCATGAAGGAAGCGGATTGGGACGCTGTGCTGGACACCAACCTGAAGTCGGCGTATCTGTGCGCGCAGGCGGCCGCGCGCCATCTGCTGCGTTCTTCTTTTGGAAGAATTATCAACATCACGTCGGTGTCCGGCGTGATCGGCAATGCCGGCCAGACAAATTATTCCGCGGCAAAAGCGGGAATGATCGGGTTCACCAAAGCGTTGGCCAGGGAGTTTGCGAGTCGCGGTGTGACCGTGAACGCGATCGCGCCGGGGTTCATCGAGTCGGACATGACCGCCGCTCTGGCCGGAGATACGCGCGATCGGGCGGTTGCGCAGATTCCGCTGGGCCGCTTCGGTCAACCTGTGGATGTGGCGCAGTGCGTGCGGTTTTTGGCGAGCGGGGAAGCAGCCTACATCACGGGGCAGGTGTTTTGCGTCGATGGCGGCCTGGCCATGTGAAACGGCGTCGGGAGGAGGTGAAAGCATGTCAGAGGTATACGATCGCGTGAAGCGAATCATAGTGGATCGCCTTGGAGTGGAGGAGTCCCAGGTATCCCTGGAAGCTTCCTTCAAAGAGGATCTGGGAGCGGATTCTCTGGATGTCGTGGAACTTGTCATGGAATTGGAGGACGAGTTTGATCTTGAGATTTCCGATGAGGATGCGGAAAAGATCACCACGGTGGGCGACGTGGTGAAGTATATTCAGGCTCATGAGTAGGTGCGTCGCCGCTTGACGTCCGCAGGGACCCCGCCGTGAACAGTCACAGTGCGGGTCCCTTGTTGCACTTGGAAAAGGGAATGGATTTGAACGATTGTCCGCTGGTATGAGCGCACACGCCGACGGACGGTTGTTGCAGCCGCTGGGGCTGTAAAGGGGGAACTTTTCATGAAGCGCGTCGCCGTGACGGGAATGGGGGTTGTCACGCCCTTGGGGATCGGTGTGAACCGATTCTGGGAGGCCCTGTTGCAGGGGCGTTCCGGCGTGCACCTCGTGGACCGTTTCGACACCGCTGGATTCCCGGCGAAAATCGCCGCGCAAGTGGATGACTTTCGGGCGGACGATTTCATTGACCGCAAAGATGCCAGGCGGATGGACCGGTTTGTCCAGTTCGCAGTTGCCGCGGCGCGAATGGCCGTTGCGCATGCCGACCTGGACATCACGGAGGAGATCGCGCCGCGCGTCGGCGTGTACATCGGATCGGGCATCGGCGGATTGCAGACACTGGAAGATCAGCATAAAACATTGTTGGAACGCGGGCCGAAGCGTTTGAGTCCCTACTTTATTCCCATGATGATCGGAGACATGGCGTCCGGACAGGTGTCGATCCAGTTTGGCGCAAAAGGTCCGAACAGCGCGCCGGTATCTGCGTGCGCCACGGGGTCAAACGCGATCGGCGACGCGTACAAGATCATCCTGCGCGGCGCGGCGGACGCCATGATTTGCGGCGGCGCGGAGGCGGCGATCACCCCGCTTGCGTTTGCCGGATTTTGCGCGGCGCGCGCGCTGTCGGAACGAAACGACGATCCGGCCGGCGCCAGCCGTCCGTTTGACGTAAATCGCGACGGATTTGTCATGGGAGAGGGCGCGGGTGTGCTCATCCTGGAGGAGTGGGAATTTGCCAAGGCGCGCGGCGCGGCGATTCTCGCCGAGGTAGTGGGATACGGGATGAGCGGGGACGCCTACCATCTGGTGCAACCCGCACCCGAAGGAGATGGCGCTGCGCGGGCGATGCGGTCCGCCCTGACGGAAGCCGGCATTTGCGCCGAGGATGTCGACTATATCAACACGCATGGGACTTCCACTGAAATCGGAGACAGGGTGGAGGCGATGGCCATCAAGGCGGTCTTCAAAGAGGCGGCAAAGCGCGTTGCGGTGAGTTCGACAAAGTCCATGACAGGGCACCTGCTCGGGGCGGCCGGAGGTATCGAAGCCGTCGCTGTCATTCAATCACTGCAAGAGGGCGTGATTCCGCCCACGATCAATTTTGAGCAG